>JAODAT010000066.1 GCA_025463565.1 Microbacteriaceae bacterium | reverse complement strand
CGCTGTGGCGTCGATATGCCCTGTCTGGGCTCCGAAGAAAGAGCGATGCTCTTTCTTGGAGCCCCCTGTCGGAGTCGAACCGACGACCCCCGCTTTACAAGAGCGGTGCTCTGGCCACTGAGCTAAGGGGGCGAACCCGTCAATTGTAGGGGAGCCTCTTCGGATGCCGCGAAACCGCAGAATTGGTTCCAAGCCGAGACGGGTAGAACCAATTCTGCGGATTCGCGGCGAGCGCGCCAATTGGTCCTGTGAGCGCGTCGTGCGTGTAACTCATCCTGTGACGGAGCACGAAACCCGGGGAGGTAGCGTTGGCAGAGTTATGACCGACGAGAAGCCGCGCGCCCTGCTGGTACTGGGCGTGGCCGGGGCGGTGGTGGTCGGCATCCTCACCGCCACGCAGTCGCGCATCAACTCGGAGCTGTCGTTGTCGATCGGCGATGGCTACCTCGCCGCGGTCATCTCGTTCGGGTCCGGCTTCGTCATCATGCTGGTCGCGCTCGCCGTGTGGCGGCCTGGCCGTCGCGGGCTGGCGGCGCTCGTGACCTCCGTGCGAACGGGTCAGACGCCCTGGTGGTACCTCATCGGCGGAGCGGCCGGCGGACTGTTCGTGCTTTCACAAGGGCTCACCGGTGCCGTGCTCGGTGTCGCTCTGTTCACCATCGCGATCGTTTGCGGCCAGACGCTCAGCGGATTGCTCGTCGACGGCCACGGAATCGGTCCGGTTCCGCCGAAGCCGATCACCATGACGCGGGTGGTCGGATCGGTGCTGGCCCTACTGGCGGTCGGCTGGGCTGTGTCTGCTCAGCTGGCGGGCGACATCCCGCCCTGGCTCCTGATCCTGCCGTTCGTCGCCGGGCTGTTCATCTCGGGCCAGCAGGCCGTCAACGGCCAGGTGCGGCGGATCTCCGGGTCGGCCATGACGGCGACCCTGCTGAATTTCCTGGTCGGCACTCTCGTGCTCGTGATCGCCGCCCTCGTGCACGAGTCGATCGCCGGATGGCCGACCCACCTTCCGGCGAACCCGCTGCTCTACCTGGGTGGCCTCACCGGCACCGTGTTCATCGCGCTCTCCACCATCGTCGTGCGTACCACCGGCGTGCTGCTGCTCGGCCTCGGCTCCGTGGCGGGGCAACTCGTCACATCCCTCGTGCTCGACCTGACGTTGCCGGTCGACGGCCGGGTCGTGGCGTGGACGACCATCGCCGGCACGCTGCTCACGCTCGTCGCGGTGGCGATCGCGGCGGTGCCGTCCCGGGCGGTCACAGCGAGCTCAAGAACTCCGACGGCCTGATCCGGTCGACGGAAGCCGGCAACGCATCCTCGAGCTTGCCGCCCACGTAGAGCCAGCCGAGCAGCTGCTCGTTCTCGGCAAGATCATGAACGAGCCGCACCGGCTCAGAGCGGGTGAGATGACCGGTGCGCCAGATGACGCCCCACCCTGCCTCATCGAGCAGCAGGCTTAGCGTGTGAGCGACGCCGGCCGCCGTCGCGTCCTGTTCCCAGTCCGCGACCTTGAAGCTCTGCTTCCGCACGGCGACGACGGCGATGAGAAGCTCCGCGCGCAGGGGCTTGGCGGCGACGCGCGCGCCAGTCTCGTCATCCAGGCCGCTCGCCACCACCATGGCAGCGCCCAATCGCGAACGGATGTCGCCCCGCAGTTCGATCAGCCGCCACGGTCGCAGAGAAGAGTGGTCGGCAACGGTTCCCGCCGCCGCAACCAGCGGCAGCAACTGTTCGCGCGTCGGGGTGTCGGCCGTCACCTTCGGATGGGAGCGACGGCGGCCGACCGCCTCGAGTGCGGTTATTTCGCCGCCCCTTCCTTGAAATCGAGCGACAGCGAGTTCATGCAGTACCGGTCGCCGGTGGGCGTCTGGTACGCGTCGTCGAACAGGTGGCCGAGGTGTGAGCCGCAGGTGGCGCACTGCACCTCGGTGCGGGTCATGCCGAGGCTGCGGTCGGTGATGAGCTTCACGGCGTCGGGGTTGACCGACTCGTAGAAGCTCGGCCAGCCGGAACCGGAGTCGAACTTGGTGTCGCTCTTGAAAAGTTCCGCTCCACAGGCACCGCAGGTGTAGACGCCTGAGCGCTTCTCGTCGAGCAGGGCGCCCGACCAGGGGCGCTCGGTGGCGGCCTCACGGAGGATGGAGTAACGGGTGGGGTCGAGCTCCTGCTTCCACTCCGACTCGGTCTTCTCGACCGGGAACTCGGTGGCGTCTTTGCTGGGCTTCGTGCTCATGGGATTCTTCCTCTCTAGAAAGATTCGTACACATCATTAAACTCGGCTGCATGCCGGAATGTTCCGTAGTGCGTAAATCGTGGAGTGAACTCACAACCGATGAGCTCTACGCCTTCATCAAACTGCGCACCGACGTGTTCTTCGTCGAGCAGAAGGTCGACGAAGAAGAGCTGGACAACCGCGACCAGGAGCCCACTACGGAGCACCTGTGGATCGCGGATGCCGAGGGCACGGCCGCCTACCTCCGCGTGCTGGTCGACCCGCAGCCGGAACACCGGGATGCCACCCACCTGATCGGGCGCGTCGTGGTTCGCGCGGACCGTCGTGGGGAGGGGCTCTCGCAGGCCCTCATCCGTGCGGTGCTCGACAGCTACCCCGGCACGCCCTTCCTGCTGCATTCGCAGGAGTACATAGCACCGCTGTACGCGAAGTTCGGTTTCGCCGCGTTCGGTGACAGCTATGTCGAGGCGGGCATCCCGCACATCATGATGTACCGCGCGGCGGCCTGATGCGCCGACTGGTGACGGCAGTGGTCGTCGCCCTCATGTTCGCGGTCGGCGCCGTTCCGGCGTCGGCGACCGCGGAGCCCGGAATGTGCCAGGTGGAGAACGGTCGCCTCGACTGGGGTGTCAAGAAGGAGTTCCGCGACTACATCGCCGGACCGGTCGCCAACGGATCCTGGCTGGAGGGCGGTGGCGCGAGCTTCCAGGGCGGGAGGTTCCGCTGGGCGTCGGCGTCCGGCACGCTGGACCGCACCACCGGAACGGGGCTGGTCGGATTCATCGGATCGGTCACCTTCAGCGGTCACGCCGGTGCGGTGACGCGCACGCTCGCCAACCCGGAGTTGCAGTTCGTGAGTCCGACCACCGTCTACCTGCTCGTCGACGTGAGCGGCGTAAAGAGCGACGGCACGAAGGTCGCCTCGCCGGGTGTGCAGTTCGCGGCGCTCAGCCTGCCGACCGGCGCGCTCGACACGACGGAACCCACGCTGGCGCTCGTCGACGTCCCCGCGGTGCTCACCGCCCAGGGCGCAACGGTGTTCGGTGGGTACGCCGCCGGCGACGCGCTTGACCCGGTCAGCATCACAATCACTCTTGCCTGCTCGTCGACCGCAGCAGCCAGTGCGTCGCCGACCGCGAGCAGTCCGATGTCGCCGGGGTTGCTTACCTGGCTGGTGCTGGCGCTCGGAGTGATCGCGATAATCCTGGTGCTGATCGGCCTGGTGTTCCTGCGCAGGCGCGCGTCGTGAGCGCGCCCGAGCGCGACACCGCGGAGTGGTACAGCACCTTCGCCGAAAACGAGGCACGGGGGCAGTCCGCCATCTATACGGAGTGGGCGCTCGGCGTCGCGGGCGACCCGGGCATCCGCTCCCTGATCGAAGGGATGCCGCTGCAGAAGCGGCAGCCGAACCTGGTGTTCGGCGTCTCCCGGTTGCTCGGTGCGCCGGTCGGGCCATGGCCGGGGTATCGCGAATGGCTGCTCACGCACCTGCCCGAGGTGGCGGTGGAGGCCGAGCACCGGATGACGCAGACCAACGAAGCGCGCCGCTGCGCCGTGCTGCTGCCGGCGCTGGGCCTCCTCGCAGAACCGCTGGCCCTGCTCGAGGTGGGCGCGAGCGCGGGCCTCTGCCTCTACCCCGATCGCTTCAGCTACAGCTACGACGGTGTGCGACTCGACCCGGCGGACGGCCCGAGCGGTGTGTTGCTCGAGTGCGAAACGACCGGCCAGGTGCCGGTGCCCGACCGGATGCCCGAGGTCGCCTGGCGCGCCGGCGTCGACCTGCATCCGCTGTCCGTCTCCGACCCGGACGACATGCACTGGCTCGAGACGCTCGTCTGGCCCGAGCAGCAGGAGAGACGGGACCGGCTGCGCGCCGCGATCGAGATCGCACGCCAGGATCCGCTCGCCATCGAGGTCGGCGATGCCGTCGACGCGCTTCGCGGGCTCGCGGCACAGGCGCCCTCGGGAGTCCGCCTGGTGATCATCACGAGCGGGGTGCTCGTCTACCTGCCGCGCGCGCGGCGAGAGCGGTTCGCCGAGGTCGTGCGATCGCTCGACGCCGACTGGGTGTCGCTCGAGGGTCGTGGGGCGCTCCCCGCGGTGGAGGCCGCGCTTCCCGAAGCCCCTGACCGCTTCGTGCTGTCGCTCAACGAGCGCCCTCTCGCCTTCGCGGGCCCACATGGCCAGAGTCTCGACTGGTTCTGAAATTCTTCTCAGCAAGCTTTCAGTTCTCGGCAACGCCGCACAGAGCCGGACTCTCACAGCACCTCGCCCATAGGATTGCGGGGACCGGAGGGAGATACCGTGGTCACAAGCGCACCGCATGAATCTGCTGACGGCGACCCCCAGGCGTCCGTACTCTCCGAGCGCAGCAGGCGAGTGCTCGAGTTCGAACGCCAGTGGTGGAAACACGCCGGGGCGAAGGAAGAGGCGATCCGTTCGGAGTTCGGCCTTTCCGCGGCCCGGTACTATCAGATGCTGAACACGGTGCTCGACGAACCTGAGGCTCTCGCCTTCGACCCGATGCTGGTGAAGCGGCTGCACCGCATGCGGGACGCCCGCACCGAAGCCCGCGCGTCCCGCGCAGATCACCACCACTGACCTCCAGCACCTGAACCGGACACGATCGAAAGAGCCATGGCGACCTACCAGAGAGACCGCTTCGACAGCGTGCCCGACGACCTGCTGCGCACAGGCGCACACCGCGGACCGCAGAAGCGCGGCCGGGGCTGGATCACGTTCGCGTGGGCGGCGCTGGCCACCGGCATCCTCGTGGTGGTCGGCCTGCTGGGGCTCGCCATCGTGAACGGCAAACTCGCCAACCCCTTCGCGTCGTCCTCGGTCGCCGCGAGTGCGACGCCCACGCCAACGCCCACCATGACGCCGCTTCTCAACCCCACGATCGCCATCACCGTGTTGAACGGAACCGCAACGGCCAATCTCGCCAACTCGGTAGGCGACAACCTGGTGAAGCAGGGCTGGGGAGGTGCGGCGCAGGGCGTCGGCAGCCGTGCCAACGCCTCGGCGACCGACGTAAAGCAGACCGTCGTGTACTACAGCGACCCGGCGAACGAGGGTGCCGCTCGCGCCCTGGTGCTCTCACTCAAGGTCGGCACCATCCAGCTGTCGGATGTCTACAGCCAGTCCCCGCTCACCGTCGTCATCGGCAGCGACTACAAGCTTCCGTAGGCAGCAAAATGGCTGGATTTGCGGCCATTGACGTGCCTTGTGTTACGCGGATGTTTAATCCCGGCCGTTTTGGCTCGTTTTCGTGACGGCTCCATTCCGCGACGCCCGAATCGTCATTACTATCTGGGATTGGTCGCCCGTAACTACCGCAGGTGGCTCCAGAAACACAGCAGGGGAGTTATCCATGGCGAATGGAACCGTCAAATGGTTCAACGCTGAAAAGGGCTACGGATTCATCACGGTCGAAGGTGGAGCACAGGACGTGTTCGTCCACTACTCCGCGATCGACATGGGCGGATACAAAGTTCTCGAAGAAGGCCAGCAGGTGACCTTCGAAGTCGGCACCGGCAACAAGGGTCCGCAGGCGGAATCGGTGCGCCTGGTCCAGTAAATCCAGCACCCGTAGAGAAGCCTCAACCGACGTCGACCGGATATCCGGTCGACGTTGGCTTTTTCATTTGCACTCTACCTATGAGAGTGCCAGAATCATTTAGCACTCCTGTATTGCGAGTGCCAACGGCTGTTACAGATATGACGTCCCGGAAGGACGAAAAACACACATGGCAAAGATCATTGCTTTCAACGAAGAGGCCCGTCGCGGCCTGGAGCGCGGCCTCAACATTCTCGCCGACGCCGTCAAGGTGACGCTTGGCCCGCGCGGCCGCAACGTCGTGCTCGAGAAGAAGTGGGGCGCTCCCACCATCACGAACGACGGCGTCTCGATCGCCAAAGAGATCGAACTCGACGACCCGTACGAGAAGATCGGCGCAGAGCTGGTCAAAGAGGTCGCCAAGAAGACGGATGACGTCGCCGGCGACGGAACCACCACCTCGGTCGTTCTCGCCCAGGCGCTCGTTCGCGAAGGACTCCGCAACGTCGCCGCCGGCGCCGACCCGATCAGCCTCAAGCGCGGCATCGAGAAGGCCGTCACCGCGGTGATCGAGGCGCTCGTCGCCTCCGCCAAAGAGATCGAGACCAAGGAAGAGATCGCGGCAACCGCATCGATCTCCGCCGCTGACCCCGAGATCGGCGCTCTCATCGCAGAGGCCATCGACAAGGTCGGCAAGGAGGGTGTTGTCACCGTCGAGGAGTCGAACACTTTCGGCACCACGCTGGAGCTCACCGAGGGCATGCGCTTCGACAAGGGTTACCTGTCGCAGTACTTCGTGACCGACCCCGAGCGCCAGGAGGCCGTCTTCGACGACCCGTACGTGCTCATCGTCAACTCGAAGGTCTCGAACATCAAAGACCTGCTGCCGATCGTCGACAAGGTCATCCAGTCGGGCAAGCAGCTGCTGATCATTGCTGAAGATGTGGATGGCGAGGCTCTCGCGACCCTGGTCGTCAACAAGATCCGCGGCATCTTCAAGTCGATCGCCGTCAAGGCGCCCGGCTTCGGTGACCGTCGCAAGGCGCAGCTGCAGGACATCGCCATCCTCACCGGTGGCCAGGTCATCAGCGAGGAGGTCGGCCTCAAGCTCGAGAACGCGACCCTCGACCTGCTGGGCACCGCTCGCAAGGTCATCGTCACCAAGGACGAGACCACGATCGTCGAGGGCGGCGGAGACGCCGACCTGATCGCCGGCCGCGTCAAGCAGATCCGTGCCGAGATCGAGAACACCGACAGCGACTACGACCGCGAGAAGCTCCAGGAGCGCCTCGCGAAGCTCGCCGGTGGTGTCGCGGTCATCAAGGCCGGTGCAGCAACCGAGGTCGAGCTCAAGGAGCGCAAGCACCGCATCGAGGATGCAGTGCGCAACGCCAAGGCTGCGGTCGAAGAGGGCATCGTCGCCGGTGGTGGCGTCGCCCTCATCCAGGCCGGCAAGCTCGCCTTCGAGGGCACGGCACTGCAGGCTCTCGTGGGTGACGAGGCAACGGGCGCGAACATCGTGCGCGTCGCTATCGACGCCCCGCTCAAGCAGATCGCGCTGAACGCGGGTCTCGAGCCGGGTGTTGTCGCCGACAAGGTGCGCAACCTGCCCGTCGGCCACGGCCTCAACGCCGCGACCGGTGAGTACGTCGACATGCTCGCTGCCGGAATCAACGACCCGGTGAAGGTCACCC
>JAODAT010000064.1 GCA_025463565.1 Microbacteriaceae bacterium | reverse complement strand
AGCACAACTAGGGTCGAAGCATGCTCCGCACCACGTACTCGCCGCCGCACGCGGTGGACCTGGTGCGCACCCTGCGCCCGCTCGGTCGCGGAAAGTTCGACCCGACCATGCAATGGGAGCCGGGTGCCGTGTGGCGCACGATACCGACGCCCGAAGGCCCGGCGACCCTGCACCTGCGACAGCGTGGGGCCGAGATCGACGCGACGGCGTGGGGTGATGGCGAGCGGTGGGCGATCGCGCAGGTGCCGGAGCTGTGCGGGCTCGGCGACGACGAAGAGGGGTTCGACGTGTCGGCGAACCCCTTCCTTCAGGGCTCGCGCGACCGCAATCCGGGGCTCCGCATCCCGCGCACCGGACTGGTACTGGAGATGCTGATCGCCGCGATCCTCGAGCAGAAGGTGACCGGCCTGGAGGCACGCCGCGCGTGGGTCTACCTGTTGAAGAAGTACGGGGTGCCGGCCCCCGGGCCCGCCCCGGCGGGGATGAAGGTGTTCCCCGCGGCGTCGGTGTGGCGGATGATCCCGTCGTGGGAGTGGCACCGGGCCGGCGTCGGGCCGGACCGCTCCAAGACGGCCGTGACCGCGGCATCCGTCGCTCCGGGCCTCGAACGAACGATGCAGCTCGGTCGCGGCGGCGCCGAGGTGGAGAAGCGACTGCGCAGCGTGCAGGGCGTCGGCATCTGGACGGCTAACGAGACGATGGTGCGCGCGCACGGCGACCCCGATGCGGTGAGCGTCGGCGACTACCATCTGCCGGCACTGGTCGGCTGGGCCCTGGTGGGCGAGCCGGTGGATGACGACGGCATGCTCGAACTGCTGGCGCCGTGGGCCGGGCACCGCGCCCGGGTGATGCGGCTGATCGAGACGAGCGGGTTCGCGAAGCCGCGCTTCGGCGCCCGGATGACCGTGCAGGATCACCGAAAGCATTAGCTGTTAGCGTCGAACCGTGCACCTGATGTTCCGGACGATCCTGCTGTTCCTGCGCCGACGCCCACCGATCGGGTTTACCGACGTCGGCACTCTCACTCTGCGCGTGATGCCCACGGACATCGACTTCGCGGGCCACATGAACAACGGCTTCTACCTGTCGGTGATGGATCTCGGCCGCATCGACCTGCTCATCCGCTCGGGCGTTTGGGCGAAGATCCGCAAGGCCGGCATCTCACCGGTGATGGCGAACGCCACCATCACGTTCCGCCGGTCGCTGCAGCCGTGGCAGAGGTACACGATCGAGTCGCGCATGATCGGCTACGACGAGAAGGCGGTCTACTGCGAGCAGCGGATGGTGGTCGACGGCCAGATCTGGGCGCAGTCGACCCAGCGCGCCCGCTTCGTCCGTCGCAATGGGCGACCGGTTCCGATCGCCGAGGTGATCCAGGTGTCGGGCATCGACATCAGTGCGCTGCCGGTCGCACCGTGGATCGAACGCTGGGCAGCGGATGTCGCGTTGCCGCCCGCGCGCGGCGAAGCGCCGAGCGAGTGGGCCTAGTCCGTTTCGGGCTTGTCGTCTTGTTCTTCGGGATGTGAGCCCAGCGGGCCTCCGCCGAAATCGGCGCCGTTCGCCGCCTCGGCCGACTCCTTGAGTAACTCGTCGGCTTGCTTGAGTGCGGCCGCGGCTTCGTCCTCGTCGCCGGCGGCGGCGCCACCCTGGTTGGCGAACTGGTCGAATGACATGCTCTGACCCTACCGAGCGGGCCGGTTCCAGGTAAAGCGACCCTCCGGGTCGTAGACCTTCGCGACCTCCTGCAAGCGCTCGAACATGTCGCGCGGCCAGGACTTGGCGAAGTCGGCCGCCGACGGCTCGCCGGCGAAGTTGATCGTCGTGACCGGCGCCTTCCACTCGGCCAGGTCGCCGATCAGCTTCTCCCACGCGGACTCGATCGCGGGAACCGGGGTGTGCGGGGTGGGTATGGCGACGGTATTCAGGGTGAAGGCGGCGTCGCGGCCGCCGACGGCGCTGCCGCCCTCGACATCCACCGCGGTGCGGTTGCCGAGGTGCCGGATCTCGACGGCGATGAACGGTGACTGCTGGTCGCCGCCGACGTTGGCGAGCACGGCATCGGCGAGGGCGTCGTCCACACCGGCGAACATCGCGCCGTCCGCCCAGGCGGGGCTCGGCGCGGTCGGGTCGTTGTGGATCATGCCCATCTTTGTGGTGGGCATCGCGCCGACCATGTCCATCATCACCGGGGCCAGCGCGCGAAGGGGAGCGGCAAGGCGCTCGCCGTCCTCATTCGAGCCCGGGTAGGCGAAGCGCAGGTTGAGCAGCGTCTTGCCGCGCATCGGCTCGGGGATCTCGTCGAACGGCGGGAAGCGCAGGATGGCGATCGAGGTGGACACCTGGGGGTCCGCGGTCGCGGTCCAGTCGATCCAGCCGCGCATGGCATCCGCGATGTGCTCTGTCGCGAAGAACATCGATCCGCCGTAGATCTCGGTCAGCTCGACCAGTTCGACGTCCACACTCGTGACAACACCGAAACCGGCCTTGCCGCCGCGAAGCGCCCAGAACAGGTCGGGGTGTTCGGTCGCGCTCGCCGTAACCAGCTCGCCCGTGCCGGTGACGATGCGGAACGACCGCACGCGGTCGGAGCTGAAGCCGTGGCTGCGGGCCAACGGTCCGAGGCCGCCGCCGAGCAGGAAGCCGACCACGCCGACCCCGGGCGCGGCCCCGGCAATAGCCGTGAGCCCGAGCGGGCCCGCTGCCTCGACGACGGCGGTCCAGTCCGCGCCGGCACCGATCGTGGCGATGTCGCCGGTGATCGACACCTCGTTGAGCGCGGTGGTGATGATGAGCAGACCGCCCTCGAGATGGCCGACCGAGCCGTGGCCGGTGGCCTGCACCGACACGGCGAGGTCGTTCGCGAGGGCGTAGGCGACGGCCTCTACGACATCCGCGTCCGTTGCCACGATGACCGCGGCATCCGGAGCATAGGTAGCGGAGAGGTTGAAGCCGGTGACGGCCTCGGTAAAGCCGGGGTCGGTGGGCACGAGCACCCGGCCGGTGACGCGGGTGCGGAGGTCATCGAGGGAGGTCATCCCCGCAATTTACCGTGCTTCGAGTACCGCCATGGCGGCATTCTGGCCGCCGAGTCCGCTGACCGCTCCGCCTCGTCGTGCTCCGGCACCGCAGAGCAGGATGCGGTCGTGCTCGGTCGCCACGCCCCAGCGCTCGGCCGGCGAGCTCATCGTGCTGTCACCCCACGGCCAGGACAGCGGGCCGTGGAAGATGTTGCCGCCGGGCATGCCGAGCGCGTTCTCCAGGTCGAGGGTGGTCTTCGTCTCGATGCACGGGTTGCCGTCGGCGTCGGTGAGCAGCAGCGACTCGACCGGTTCGCCGAGCACGCTGTCGAGCGAGGCCAGCACCGCATTGCCGAGGCGGCCGCGCATCGCCGCGTTGTTCGATTCGTTCACCAGGCGATCGGGCACGTGAAGCCCGAACACGGTGAGTGTCTGCGCACCCTGCTGCTGCAGTTCGGGCGACAGGATGCTCGGGTCGCTGAGCGAGTGGCAGTAGATTTCCGCAGGCAGCGGGCCCGGTATCGCGCCGCCGGCGGCCGCCCGGTAGGCGACCTCCAACTGGTCGTAGCCCTCGTTGATGTGGAAGGTGCCGCCGAACGCGGCGCGCGGGTCAAGGGTGGTGTCGAGCAGTTTCGGCAGTCTTTTGAGGAGGAGGTTCACCTTGACCTGCGAGCCCTCCGGCCGTTCACTCGCGACCCCCAGCAGCCGATCGAGCACCTGCGGTGCGACGTTGGCGAGAATGCTCCCGGCCCCGAG
>JAODAT010000055.1 GCA_025463565.1 Microbacteriaceae bacterium | reverse complement strand
TCGCGGCGGACACGGATCTCGCCACGGCGAAGACGGACGTCCAGTCGATCTTCACCGGCTACCGCGTCTACGCGGTCGCGATTCCGCAGTCGCTCTACGCGGCATCCGCCGACGCCCTCACCGACTCCGCCATCCCGGCACTGCTCACGGCGCAGACGGCGCTGCAGGCCGCGCTCGCCGGGCCAGACAGGTCCAAGGACACGCCGGCGATCGACGCCCAGCTGGCGGACCTGGCCACGCAGATCACTACGGCGCAGAACGACAGCGCCGGCATCTCTGCGGCGGCGCTGGCCGTCACGCCCGACCAGTACAACGCGAACCACTCCGTGCTTGCCGCGACCCGCACCTCGATCAAGGCAGCAGGGGTGGCAGCGAAGGCCGCGTCCGCCGATGCGAAGGCAGTGAAGGCGGCGCTGCAGTGAGCACCACTGCAGTGAGAGCAGCGCTGATCGGGGTCGCCCTCGTATCGACCCTCGCTCTCGCGGGCTGCGCACATGAGACGACTCCCACCTCGGCGTCGAGCGAGTCGACGACCCCGCCGGTCACTGTGAGCGCGACACCCGATCCGCTGGCGAACCTCGACTCGACGCTCGCCGCGGCCGACGGTGCCGAGAACCAGAGCCAGAGCGACCTCTCGTCGGGTGACGCTTCGGCCGCGAAGAACGACGACCAATAACGCGAGAAGCGGGTCGAGCGTGTCGAGACCTCGCCAGCGCTACCACGTCGGTGAGGTCTCGACACGCTCGACCCGCTTTTTCGCTAACGCCTTGCCTCGCGCCTGAATCGGCCTACTGTCCGCGATGGACCGACGGGGGTCCGTGAAACGGAGAAATGCGATGTCGCAGACTGTCAGCGCGCAGCCGAAATCGGTGAAAAGTCTCGTGCCGGCCCGAATGGACCGGCTGCCGTGGACTCGATTCCACTGGTCGATCGTGGTCGGTCTCGGCACGGCGTGGATTCTCGACGGCCTCGAGATCCAGATGGTGTCGGCCAGCGGGTTCCAGACCGCACTGCACATGTCGTCTGCGGATGTCGGCGCGACCGCGACCGTCTACCTCGTCGGCCAGGTGGTCGGCGCACTGTTCTTCGGCAGGCTGGCCGACCGGCTGGGCCGCAAACGGTTCTTCATCATCACACTGCTCGTCTACCTGGTCGGTTCGGGCATCGCCGGTTTCTCGCCCAACATGTGGTTCCTCTGGGTGTTCCGCTTCATCGCCGGCATGGGCATCGGCGGTGAGTACACCGCCATCAACTCGGCGATCGATGAGATCATCCCGTCCCGCTACCGCGGCCGGGTCGACATCGCGATCAACGGCACGTACTGGGGCGGTGCGCTGCTCGGTGCGATCGTCAACATCTTCCTGCTGAACTCGCACAACCAGCCCTTCACCAACGACTGGGGATGGCGCATCGGCTTCTTCATCGGCCCGTTTCTCGGCATCATCATCATCTTCCTGCGTCGTCACATTCCGGAGAGCCCGCGCTGGCAGCTCACCCACGGTCACTCGGATGAGGCGAACAAGACGGTGGATGACATCGAGCAGCGAATAAAAGATGAGGGCATCACGCTTCCACCGGTCGACGAATCGAAGGAACTCGAGGTCACGTCGATCAAGAATGTGACGGCCCGGCAGATTCTCGGCATCTTCTTCAAGAAGTACCCGAAGCGTGCGATCACCACCGTGGTGATGTTCATCACCCAGTCGTTCCTGTACAACGCCATCTTCTTCACCTATGCGCTGGTGCTGAAGAACTTCTACCACATCAACGATGTGGCGATCTATTTCATCCCCTTCGCGATCGGCAACCTCATCGGGCCTCTTGTGCTGGGTCACCTGTTCGACGTCTGGGGACGTCGCAAGATGATCCTGCTCACCTACGGGGTGTCGGCCGTGGTGCTCGCGATCTCTGCGGTGCTGTTCGACGCGGGGTTGCTCAACGCGGTGACCCAGACCATCTTCTGGTGCGTCTGCTTCTTCTTCGCCTCGGCTGGCGCATCATCCGCTTATCTGGTCGCGAGCGAATCGTTCCCCGTGGAGCTGCGGAGCCAGGCGATCTCATACTTCTTCGCCATCGGCCAGATCGCCGGTTCGGTCGCACCTCTGCTCTACGGAATCCTCATCGGCGACGGGTCGGATCGCGGTCCGCTGTTCTGGGGCTACATCCTTGGGGCCGCACTGATGGCAGCGGGCGGACTCACCGCGTTCTTCCTGGGTGTGGATGCCGAGCGAAAATCCCTGGAGGACATCACCGAACCGATCACCCTGGTGCAGTCGGGCGCGCGGAATGGTTAGCCGTCCGAAGTGTTTAGGCTTGAACCATGACTGAGAAGGTGTGGTTCATCACGGGCACGTCCCGCGGATTCGGTTACGAGTGGGCCTCGGCGGCTCTCGAGCGCGGTGACAGGGTTGCGGCGACGGCGAGGAACGTGTCGAGCCTCGAAAACCTGGTCGCGAAGTACGGCGACTCGATTCTGCCCATCGAACTCGATGTGACGGACCACGACGCCGACTTCGCCGCGGTCAAGCAGGCCCACGAGAAGTTCGGTCGTCTGGATGTCGTGGTCAACAACGCCGGCTACGGCCAGTTCGGCTTCATCGAGGAGCTCACCGAGACGGAGGCCCGCGACCAGATCGAGACGAACGTGTTCGGTGCGCTGTGGATCACCCAGGCCGCACTGCCGTTCCTACGTGCGCAGGGTTTCGGCCACATCATCCAGGTTTCGTCGATCGGCGGGATCAGCGCCTTCGGCAACATCGGAATCTACAACGCGTCGAAGTGGGCGCTCGAGGGCTTCTCGCAGGCGCTGCAGCAGGAGGTCGCGAGTTTCGGCATCCACGTCACGCTGGTGGAGCCGGCCGCGTTCTCGACGGATTGGGGCGGGGCGTCCGCGAAGCACGCGACCGCGCTGCCGGACTACGAGGAAGCCCACGCCGAGGCGCAGCGGATTCGCGCCAGCCGCGGCGCGACCCCGGGCAACCCGAACGCGAGCGCAGCGGCGATCCTCAAGGTCGTGGATGCGGACGAGCCGCCGCTGCGGGTCTTCTTCGGCACCGGACCGATCAGCATCGCCAAGGCGGACTACGAAAGCCGCATCGCCACCTGGGAGAAGTGGAACGACGTCTCGGTGCTCGCGCAGGGCTAGAAAGAGGCGGGTCGAGCTTGTCGAGACCTCACCGACGTAATACTCGGGTGAGGTCTCGACAAGCTCGACCCGCTCTTATTACTGATCCACGATGTCATCGAACTGGTGGTGGGTCTCCAGGTAGTGCGCCACCATCGGACACTGCGGAACGACATGCATCCCCTTGCCCTTGATGTCGGCGAGTGCCCACTCGATCAGCTGGGTCGCAAGGCCCTGCCCGGCGTAGTCCGGCTCGATCTCGGTGTGGATGAGCACGCGTCGGTTGCCCGCATCACGATAGGTGCAGGTGCCGACGCGCACTCCGTCGAGCCTCAGCACATATTTGTTGCGGGTGTCGGAGATCTCGATCATGTCTCCATCTTGCACCGTCCCTAGAATGGGATGACACTCGCACCAACCGGAGGTTCCACGTGAAGGTCTTCATCTTCGTCATCGCCCTGGCGTTCTTTGTCGGCGGCATGCTCCTGATGGGCTACGCGTTCGTCATTCCGGCCGGTATGGCGGTCATGTTCTTCGGTGGCATTCTGGCGGTCGCGGTGTCGCTCGCCATCCCGTTCCATTTCCTGGGCGAGCAAAGCCACTAGCCCCGATCGGGCAGCCAAGTGGATTTCGACCGCTTCGGCGACGGTGTCGTCGACGACAACCGCGGCCGGCGTTCACTTTCGGTAGCGCCCGACATCGAGGCGACGAGCGGACTCGAGGTCGAGCACGGCGAGAGCGGGTTCTACGGGCTCGTCCGCGGCGTCGAGGGCCGTTTGGTGCGTGTCGAGGATTTCGACGGGCTCGTGCGAGTGTTCCCGCTGGGCAGCGGATTCCTGGTGGACGGCGCTTCTGCGACACTCGTGGCCCCGAAGGCCGCGGCCACCGGAACGGCGCGGACGGCCTCCGGATCTTTCGCCGTCGGCGACCAGCGAGCGCGGGTCGCCCTGCCGAGCCGTATCTTCGTCGAGGGACGACACGATGCCGAACTGGTGGAGAAGGTGTGGGGCGCAGACCTCCGCGTCGAGGGGATCGTCGTCGAATATCTCGGCGGGATCGACGACCTCGAGGTGATCGTGCGCGACTTCGCGCCGACCGCGGATCGCCGACTCGGGGTGCTGGTCGACCATCTCGTGGCCGGGTCGAAAGAGAGCCGGATCGCGGACTCCATCATCAGCCCGCACGTGCTCGTGGTGGGGCATCCGTTCGTCGACGTCTGGCAGGGCGTGAAGCCGTCACGGCTGGGGTGGGCCGAATGGCCCGTGATCCCGCGCAGCGTCGAGTGGAAGCACGGCATCTGCGAGGCGCTCGGCTGGTCGCACGCCGACCAGGCCGACATCGCGGCCGCCTGGCAGCGCATCCTCGCGACCGTGCGCAGCTATGCCGATCTCGAACCCGTTCTGCTTGCCCGGGTCGAACAGCTGATCGACTTCGTGACCGCGAGTTAGCCCGACAGGCCCGCTATGAGGTTGATGGTCGAGGCGAGAATGATCGAGCCGAACACGAACGACAGCAGTGAGTGTTTGATGATGGCGACCCGGATCGTGTGACTCGTGATGTTCGTGTCCGAGACCTGGTACGTCATGCCGAGCACGAATGCCAGGTAGGCGAAGTCGGTGTACCGAGGGTTCTCGCGCTGGTTGAAGTCGATGCCCCCGTTCGGGCCGTTGTAGTAGAGCACCGCGTATCTCAGCGTGTAGAGGGTGTGCAGCAGCAGCCAGGACAGGGCGACGCTCACCAGAGCCAGCAGCGCCAGGAAGATCTTCATGGCGCCGTGCGACTGCGCGGCCTGCACGAGCACGAAGGCGACCGAGAACAGGCTGGCGATGCTGAGGATGACGACAAGCAGGTCGGCGACGCTGCGTGACGGCTCCTCCGCTCCCGCGAGATCTTCGGTTTCCTTCGCATCCTTATTGCGGATGGCGATCCACACCCAGGTCGAATAGATTGCGGCCGAGAACGACCACCCGACGGTCGGCGCGTACGCCCACTCGCCGAGTGACCCGGTCACGATGGTGGCGATGATGCCCACGGCGAGCATGACCATCAGGCGAAGGTTTCGGCGGCGACGGAGCATGTGCCCATTCTGCACGGGATACATTGTGTGGGTGCTCCGTGCTCTCGACGTGTCCGACCTGCCCCGCGTGCTGGTTCTCAATGACGCCGCGTATCCGGCTGTCCCGATCTCCTCCGTCGCCGAGCTGGCGCAGCTGTTGGCGTTCGACGGGTTCAGCTTCGCGGTGACCGACGACGCGGACGGCACGCTGGTCGCCTTCCTGATCGGGCTGCGACCGGGCAACGACTACGCCAGCGAGAACTACCGCTACTTCGAGTCGCGGGGCAGCGACTATCTCTACGTCGATCGCATCGTCGTGGCCGAGTCCGAGCGCGGCAAACGCGTCGGCCAGGCGCTGTATGGCGGGGTGTTCGAGCTAGCGCGGGCCGAGGGCCGCGGCGAGGTCGACTGCGAGGTCAACCTCGATCCGCCGAACCCCGGTTCCCTCGCCTTCCACGCTCGGCTCGGCTTCGAGCGCGTAGGGGAGCAGCCTACGAAGGGCGGGAGCGTGACCGTAGCACTGCTCGTTAAGCGGGTCGAGCTGGTCGAGACCTCACCGACGTAATTCGCTGGTGAGGTCTCGACCCGGCTCGACCCGCCCTAGCCGAAGTAGTCGTTCAGGGTCACCGGAATCAGTTGCCGCTGTTTGATCAGGTCGGCCAGGAAGTCGAAGCACTCGGTCACCGTGAGAAAGTTGGCGTGCCCGATCACGATGTGCTGCGGCAGCATCCACTGGGTGGCGAAGTCCTTCAGCTGGTCGTCGGTGATCAGCCCGCTGTCGCTGAGCGAGCCGTACCAGAGCACCGGCACCGTGTAGCCGAGGTCGCGCGCCACGGCACTCACCGTCGGGTTGATGAACCCGAACGGCGGCCGGAAGTAGGGCTTGGCAGACACACCATAGGTGTTCTTGATGAACGTCTCGTTGCGGGTGAGCTGGTCGGCGATTTCGCCGGATGACAGCTTCGTGAGGTCGGGGTGCGACCAGGTGTGGTTGCCGAGCTGCACCTGCCCCGACTCGACCAGTGGCCTGAGGGCAGGCGCGTTGTCCGTCCACGAGGCATTGACGCCATTCAGGAAGAAGGTGAGCCGCATGCCGGTCTTCTGCGCGAATTCCGTGTAGAGCCGCACGACCTCGGTGCTCACTCCGTCGTCAACCGTGAGCGCGACATAGTTGCCGGTGCCGGGTAGCCCGGTGATCGTGCCGCTCGGCACCGGATGCTTCGTGAGCGTCGGCGGGAAGAAGTGCGGCGGCAGGTCTGCCGCGGCCGGAATCACGTCCGGCACCGCTCGTCGCACGAAATGCGAACGGCTCGTGGGCAGAACGGGCGGGGTCGCGGTCAGCGCGCCGCGGCCGACCTCGTCGCCGATGACGAGGGCACCGGCGGCGGCGAGCACACTCGCGGCGACGGTACCCAGAAAGATGCGACGGTCCACAGCGGTAAACCTATGGGTTGGCTAAGAGAAGTGCCATGCGGGGAACGAGCTATTTTTGCTACTTCTGGGGCCGAACGGTCATTTCTGGGCCGGACGTTTATTTCTGGGGATGAATGGTTTCGCCGCGCTCGAGCGCCGCGACCGTGTTCGCGATCTTCGCAGCGCGCGTTTCAGCCCTTTTCACGTTGCCGATGCGGAACAGCACCGCGAAGCGGTTCTGTCCGGTCAGGCGATCGAACATGGCGGATGCCGCCGGGCTGGCGGCGAGGGCGGCCGCCAGGTCGTCGGGCACCTCCGCGCCTTTCTGGCGGTAGGCGGCATCCCACCGCCCGTCCGCCTTGGCGCGTTCGATCTCGGCGAAACCCTGCTGCCGCATCCGGCCGGCTTCGATGAGCCGGTTGCTGTGCTCGATATTCACCTGAGACCAGATGCTGCGTGCGCGCCGCGGGCCGAAGTCGCGGAAGAAGAAGTCGTCGTCGAGCCGTCTGGCGGTGCCGTCGATCCAGCCGAAGCAGAGCGCGACATCCAGCGCCTCCGGGTAGATCAGCCCCTCGACCTTCGCCGTGAGCCGACGAAGCTGCAGCCGCACGCCGTCGGAGCGGCCGGCGTTCTCGCCCAGCCAGCCCTCCCAGGTCGCGGAATCGGCGAACCGCAGAACCGGTCGCTCCGCGTGACTCACCATGTCGCCATGGTAGAGCCGGCCACCGATGAGGGCGCGGTCATCCCGGCCGGGGCCACCCGTGCTAGAACGGAGTAATGGAACAAATACGACTCGGGTCGAGTGGTCTGCAGGTATCGGAAGTCATCCTCGGGTGCATGAGCTACGGCGATTCCGCCCGCGGCTCGCACGAGTGGACCCTGTCGGAGGAGGAGTCGAGGCCCTTCATCCAGAGGGCGTTGGAGCTGGGCAT
>JAODAT010000134.1 GCA_025463565.1 Microbacteriaceae bacterium | reverse complement strand
ATGCTTCTCCTTCTTGCCGTCGGACTTGCTGCTCGTACGCGGCTTACCGTCGGCCCAAAAGCCAGATCGGATCTGGAACCCGAGTCACCAACAGCAAAGGAGCACAACACATGAGAAAGCGCAGACTGATGATCGCTGCCGGAGGTGTGGTCGCGATAGCGCTCGCACTCGCCGGCTGCGCAGCACCGAGCAGCACTCCATCGGGTGGGGCCAGTGGACACTCCACGATCTCGCCCAAGGTCCAGTCGGAGCTCGCCCCGTACCTGAAGCCAACTACGAAGCTGACGGTCAGCACCCCGCTCAGCAAAACACCGCCTAAGGGCAAGAAGGTGGTGATGCTGAGCAACGGTATCGAGATCACTCAGTTGACCGCTGCAGGCATCAAGGCCGCCTCGGCAGCCCTGGGGTGGTCGTTCAGCACAATTAGCGTTGACGCCAACAACCCGACGACAACCAACTCCGCGATGCTCGCCGCAGTGGCGCAGGGGGCAGACGTCGTGATCCTTACTGCGACTGATCTCTCGATCTACTCCCAGGCCCTTGCCGTAGCACAGCAGCACGGCACTGTAGTCATCGATATGGCGTCGGGCAACAAGCCAACGCCCGGAATCACCGCCCTTGTCAACAACGCCTCTCACACACCGATCTGGGGCAAGATCGCGGCGCTCGGCATCCTTGCTGATGCTCAAAAGGCAGGCACGGATGCGAACGTCGCCATCGTGACGGCGCCCGTGTTCGACACCATCCTCGGACCGGGCAACACCGCAGTCGAGAAAACCGTCAAAGCGAACTGCACAGCATGCACTGTCGGCACGATCCCGATCTCCGCTGGTGATCTGTTCGGCGGCAAGACTCCCAATGACGTGGTCTCCTACCTTCAGAGCCACCCCGATGTGAACTACCTCATGCTCGGCTTTGGAGGCTTCGACGACGGGCTTCGACCGGCTCTGGCTGCGGCAGGTTTCGGCAAGGTCAGGATTTTTGGCATAGCGCCGGTTCAAACCCAGCTGGACTCGTTGACCGCCGGTCAGGAGTACGGATGGGTCGCCGACCCGCTGGCCATTTCGGGCTGGATGGCTGTCGATGCGGCCGCCAGGTCGTTCACGGGAGACGATCCGTCCGTCTACGACAAGGTAGGCATCCCCACCTTCTTGATCACCAAGAAGACCGCGGGCCTGGGTCCAGAGGTGCCCGTCAACTACCAGACCCAGTTCAAGAAGATGTGGGGCGTGAAGAACTGATCGCTGCGTAATGCCGGAACGGCGGGCACTTGTTTCTCGGTGCCCGCCGTTTCGCGTGATCAGGGCAGTTGTGTTGTCGACAATGAAAGGGCTTCGTCGCATGCGCGCGTACGTACTTGAGGATTTTGGCGTTGAGCCGAGGATGGCACACGTTCCCCTGCCGGACATCGGCGACGAAGACGTTCTCGTACGGGTGTTGGCGTCGTCGGTGAATCCGCACGAATCGCACGTGATCAGCGGCGCTGCGCGAACATATATGGAGTACCGCTTTCCGGTGACCCTCGGTTCCGACGTCTCGGGGATTGTCGAAGAAGTTGGCCGGTCGGTTACTCGCTTCATGCCGGGGGACAAAGTTTTTGGGGCGCTGCGTGGACGAGTCGCGCACCGTGGCACCTTCGCCGACTATGCCGCGCTTCCCGCCGACTGCCTCGTCTTACAGCCCTCTGGGCTCGATAACATCGACGCTGGAACGCTCGGCCTTGCTTCCCTGACTGCTGTCGCGTGCGTCGAAGCACTAGGAGCATCTGCTGGTCACACGGTTCTGATCGTTGGCGCCTCCGGAGGCGTCGGCTCCGTCGCGATCCAACTCCTGGCGTCGGTCGGGGCGAAGGTCATCGCAACGGCGCGGGGCCGCGAGGGCGCGAAATACGTACGGAGCCTCGGAGCGGTTGAGACAGTTGAGCGGGCGGACGACGTTGCCTCGGTCGTGCGGCTAGCGCACCCGGACGGAATCGACGGGGTCCTGGATCTCGTTTTATCCGATTCACAGCGGCTCACTCGCTTGGCGAGCAATGTACTCAGCATTGGCGGGTCGGTTGTGTCGACATTACGTGCCGCTGACCCGGAGGCGTTGACCGGCGCGCGCACCACCAACGTCGTTGCGACAGCGAACCCTGTCGCCTTGCAGCACATCGCCGACCTCGTTGGGGCCGGCTGCCTTCGGCCAAGCGTGTCGAAGGTCTTTGATTTCGAAGAGATCACCGAGGCGATTTCGGCCCAACAATCAGGGGTGCTCGGAAAGGTAGCTGTTCGCATCGCTCCACGAGGTGAGGAGTAAACATCATGAAGACACTGGTCGTCGGGGCCGGGATCGCCGGAATGTCGTTGGGCATCGCACTCGCGCGCCGAGGAGTTGACGTAGAACTCGTCGAGATCGATCCTCTCTGGCGGGTGTACGGCGCTGGCATAACGATCGCCGGCCCCACCCTTCGGGCGTTCAACGAACTGGGCATCTACCGAGAGGTCGCGGAACAGGGCTACGTCGGACACGGCATCCGCGTATGTTCCGTCGCGGGCGAGGCGCTGTGGGATGTCCCGACCCCCATGCCGGCAGAGGCCGGAGTAGAAGGGTGCGGCGGCATCCTCCGACCGGTGCTGCACCGCATCCTGTCAGCGAAAGTCCACGAGGCGGGTGTCCCCGTGCAGCTGGGCGTCTCCGTACTAAGTCTCGAACAGGACGCCGATGGAGTGGATGTCGCCTTCAGCGACGAGACAAACGGCCGTTTCGACCTAGTGATAGGAGCGGATGGCATCTACTCGCGCACGCGATCGCAGATCTTCCCCGACGCGCCCGCACCGTATTACACGGGACAGAGCGTGTGGCGAATCCTCACCGACCGACCCAGCACCATAGACCGACGCCACTATTTTCTGGGCGGCCCCGCGAAGGTGGGTTTCACTCCGGTCTCGGCCACCCAGATGTACCTGTTCGTTGCGGAGCGAACGGATCAAGAGGTTCGGGACGCCAGCCAGCTCCAGAGGGAACTCGTGACTCTTCTCGCCAGCTACGGCGGCATCGTCGCGGACATCCGGGACGCCGTGACCTCCGAAACCGAGATCGTGTTCCGCCCGCTCGAGATCTTCCGTCTTCCCGCCCCATGGCACGTAAACCGCGTCGCGCTCATCGGCGATGCCGCCCACCCCACGACGCCGCAGCTCGCCTCCGGCGCAGGCATCGCGGTCGAGGACGCGTTGGTTTTGGCCGAGGAAATCGAACGTCACCCAACGGTCGCAAGCGCGCTTGCAGCGTTCTCCTCGCGACGTGAGGAGCGTTGCAGGCTCGTGGTGGAGAGCTCGATCGAAATCGGCCGCCTCGAGCAGCTCGGGGCTCCCCCGCGGGAGCAGACGGCTATCGCCGAGGCGGCCTTGGCGAAGTTGGTCGAACCGATCTGATCGCCTGTCAGTGGCCGCACGTACTCCCGTGGGGCGTCGCGGGACGTTGTGAACGGTGTGGGGGCCGGGCGGGCATCGAGGCGGGTGGCTTCTGCCCTATCCGGCTGCCGGGGCCATAGCCAGGCTGCCGGTAATCGGTTGGCCCGACTTGCGAGTGATGAAGCAGAAATAGTCGTGCTGGCCGTTGTTCCACTCCTGCGCGCTTGCCGCGTACGAGGCCTGGAACTGGATGTCGGTGTACGCACCCGCCGCGGCGAGGTTGATGACCCCCGGCGTCGTGCACAGGAGGTTGATCTGGGCCTGGAGTGCTGCGATGCCCGGGTAGCCGCCCGGCGCTACCGCGGTCGCCGTCGGCGCGGGAGTCGCCGTGCTCGCCGCCGCACTCGGCGCGACCACGATCGGCGGGAAAGTTCCGCGGAACACCATCTGGGCCGAATGCGGGGTCGCGCAGTCGATGACGGTGAAGGTCTCCGCCCAGACGCTGGTGAACGGGTTGACGCACTCGCCGCCGCGGAGATCGCTCCACTTGTGAAGGCCGACACCGACCGGTCCGGCCGCGACCGTTGCCGTCGGGGTGGGAGTCGCCGTCGGGGTCTTGGTGGCGATGGCGACAGGAGCCGTGCCGAGCAGGGCGGGAAGGCGCGTTCCGACGAAGAACAGCACCACCAGGATGAGCACCGCGAGCAGGCCTCCCGCCACCCAGAGCAGAATCTTCTGGGTGCGGGGAAGCGGGTCGCCCTTCTTGCGCGGCGCACGTGGCGTGCCGTCGCCGCCGTTGCCGGACGTGGCAGCGGCTGCGCCGAAGGGCACGGTGGCGAGGGCACCCTGGTCTTCGTATTCCTTGAACGCGCTCTCTCCAAACAGCGAGTCCAGCGGGTTGGATGGATCGGATGCCGGGCGTGAATCAAGGAGCTCGGTCGGTGGCTCTGCTGCAATCGGTTCGGGGGCCGACTCCCACGGCAGCGCAACAGTCGGGGGTTCCGCCGCGTGCTCAGGTGCGCCCCACATCGACGGATCGAAGGCCGGTGGTTCGGCGGGAGCTACCGGCGCCGGCGGCACGGTGGCCGGCGGAGCAACGGGCGCCGGTGGCAGAACCGGGGCGGGCTGCTCCGGCACCACGGGAGGCGTCGGCTCGGCGGGAGGCTGAGAGTCGCCGAGTCCCCAGTTGAAGCCACCGGCCTGCGGGGCGGGAGCCGACGTTGCGGGCTGCTCCCACGGCAGGCCCTGCTGCGGCTGGCCCGTTTCCGGCGCAGCGGGCTGGGGCTTCTCGACTTTGGGCTCATCGGCTTCGGGCGCACCGAATTGCTTTGCCAACCACGCGGACGGATCGAGGTCGTCATCGCCGCCACCCGAGCCGGTGCTGTCGCTCACGAACGCAATCCCAGGTCGTCGAGTCCGATTGCGGCGAAGTACGGGTAACCCGCGGCCTCGATCACCTGCTTGGCGCCGGTGTCCCGGTCGACCACCACGGCGACTGCGGCGATCTCCGCGCCGACTTTCTCGAGCGCGGCGATCGCGGCGAGCGGCGAACCGCCCGTGGTCGAGGTGTCTTCGAGCACGATCACGCGCTTGCCTTCCAGGTCCGGCCCCTCAACCTGCCTGCCGCGGCCGTGGTCCTTCGGCTCCTTGCGCACCACGAAGGCGTCGTACGAGAGGCCCCGGGCGGCGCCCTGGTGCAGGATCGCGGCGGCCACGGGGTCGGCGCCCATCGTCATCCCGCCAACCGCGCTGACGTCGGGCACCCCCGCGATGAGGTCCAACATCACCTGGCCGATGAGCGGCGCGACCCGATGATCCAGGCTGACTCTGCGCAGGTCGACGTAATACGTCGCCTTCTTTCCGCTCGTGAGGGTGAAGTCGCCATGGAACACAGCGTCGGCGGAGATGTAGTCGATGAGCTGCTGGCGTGCGGGGGTCACGCGCCCGATTCTATGGGAGGGCGCTCGCGAATGACGAGGCCACAGCTTGTAGCGTTGCCTTATGCGCGTCGCCACCTGGAATGTAAACTCCGTCCGAAGTCGCGTCGGCCGTGTGGTCGACTGGCTGGTGCGGGCCGACGTCGACGTGCTGGCGATGCAGGAGATCAAGTGCAAAGAGAACCAGTTTCCTTACGAGCCGTTTCGTGAGGCCGGCTATGAGATCGAGTTGCACGGCCTCAACCAGTGGAACGGGGTCGCCTTCGCGAGCCGCCTGCCGATGGAAGAAGTCACCATCGGATTCCCTTCGGCTCCCGGCTTCGGCAAACCGGAGCAGGACGGCGAACTGCCTCTCGAGGCACGCTCGATGGGTGTCACGGTCGACGGGGTGCGACTGTGGAGCCTCTACGTTCCGAACGGGCGGGCGCTGGGAGACCCCCACTACGACTACAAACTCGACTGGCTGCACAAGCTGGCGGTTGATACGCGGGCCTGGATGGACCAGC
>JAODAT010000049.1 GCA_025463565.1 Microbacteriaceae bacterium | reverse complement strand
AGCGAGCCGCTGGTGATGAGCCAGGCGATGCCGAACACGATCAGGCCCTGGAACTGGTGCTTGACCGCACCGCCCCTGCCCTGCACTCCGAAGGTGAAGCGGCGGTTGGCCGCCGTGTTGGCGATCGCGGTGACGAGAAGCGCGACGAAGTTGGCGACCTGGGCCGGCATGAGATGCGAGAGGCCCAGGTAGAGCAGCGCGTAGGCGACGGTGGACAGCACGCCGACCACGCCGAATCGCACGACCTGGCCGAAGAAGCTCGGCGCTCGCGGCGGCTCGAATGGTCGGCGGCCGAGCTCGGCGTAGATCTTCTCCACCGGTACGCGGCCGGTCACGATGGAGCGGCCGACCCTGAACATTCCCTTGAGGTCTTCTTTCGCGGTCGAGACGACATCCACTGTGCTGTCGGGGTCGTCGACCCAGTCCACGGGGACCTCGTGGATGCGCAGCCCGCTGCGCTCCGCGATGATGAGCAGTTCGGTGTCGAAGAACCAGCCCTGGTCTTCGACCAGCGGAACCAGCTGGCGGGCGACATCCGCGCGAATGGCCTTGAACCCGCACTGGGCGTCGCTGAATTTCACCGACATGGCGCCGCGAAGCAGCAGGTTGTAGCTGCGGGAGATGAACTCGCGCTTCGCACCACGCACCACGCGGGAGGTGCGCGCGAGCCGGGTGCCGATGGACAGGTCCGAGTGGCCGGAGAGCAGCGGCGCGATGAGGGGCGGAAGGGCTTTCAGGTCGGTGGAGAGGTCGATGTCGAGGTAGGCGACAACGTCGGCGGGGGATTCGGTCCACACCTTTCGCAGTGCGCGGCCGCGCCCTTTCTCGGGCATGTGGACCGCGACAACGCCGGGCAGTTCCGCGGCGAGCCGGTCGGCGATCTCCGCCGTCGCGTCCGTCGAGGCGTTGTCGGCGATGGTGATGCGCCACGGCACGTCGAACTCCTGCTCGAGGTAGTCGTGCAGCACGCGAACGCTCTGTTCGAGCGATCGCTGCTCGTTGTACACCGGAAGTGCGATGTCGAAAGCGAGGGTGCCGGGTGTGTGGGACATCGTCACACTCTTGGCGACGGGCCTCGGTTTTCCCTATGCCGAAGTTATGCGCTGGTTATGCGAATTCTGGGGGTTTGCAATGGAGCTAGTCCTTGTCTTTGAGCCAGTGCTCCCGACGGAACAACCGCCCCAGCCGATCGGTGAGGAACGGGCCATCGTCTTCGTGGGCATCCTCGTGGAAGGTCTCATTGCCCTCCGGAGCCGGCAGCGCGGCGGCCTGCTCGTCGCTGAGCGTGGTGTGCACGGATGTCGCGAAGATCGACGCGACCTGGTTGCGATCGACGAACCGCAGGCCGGCACCCGTGGTCACCGCGATCCCGTCGAACAGGTCGAGTGACTCGATCTGCAGCACGTGCCGCACCGTGCCGATCTGGGTGCCCGTGGCGCTCAGCACCGGAGTGCCCTTCGCCAGTGCCTGGTATGCGATCGGTGTCTCGTCAGCCATCCGCCCATTCTAGAAAGATCATCCCAACGGTGTACGAGATCCGCAGGCAACTGGGAGACAACCGGCGTACTTTTTAGCTATG
This sequence comes from Microbacteriaceae bacterium, assembly GCA_025463565.1. GTDB lineage: Bacteria > Actinomycetota > Actinomycetes > Actinomycetales > Microbacteriaceae > Lacisediminihabitans. Next base: position 1,184 of record JAODAT010000049.1, on the reverse strand, counting down.
AGAACTTCACGCTGGATCCCCGCGGGCGTCGCCATCGCCGTCGTCGCTGCGGGTGCGATCGCTGTGCCGCTCGCCGCCAATGCGGCATCCTCGATCTCCCCGAAGTCCGCCAAGCAGGTGATCGAGCTCGTGGAGAACAGCACAACTACCGCGTTCTCCGGCACCCTGGAGACGAGTTCCGACCTCGGGCTGCCGAGCGTGCCCTCCCTGCCGGGGTCGTCGTCGACCGCCTCCGCGGACTCGAGCGCAGCGTCGATCCTCACCCTGCTCTCCAGCCCCCAGAAGGTGCGCGTCTACGTCGACGGTAAGACGAAGGAGCGCGTGCAGGTGCTGACGAGCCTCGCCGAGCAGGATGTCATCCGCAATGGCACGGACGTCTGGCAGTACGACTCGAAGAAGAACGCGGTCACTCACGCGACACTCCAATCGCGCACCGCACCCGCCCCGACCACTACCGTCACGCCGTCCCAGCTCGCCGACACCCTCCTGTCGAAGCTCGACTCCTCCACCAGCACCAGCGTCGGCACCACGAAGCAGGTCGCCGGCCGTGACACCTACACACTCGTGCTGAAGCCGAAGGCGACCGACACCCTGATCGGGTCGGTGACCATTTCGGTCGACGCGAAGACCGGCCTGCCGCTCGCCGTGGACGCCACCGCGCGTGGCCACAAGGATGTCGCGCTCGGCATCGAATTCACCAGCGTCGACTTCTCGACCCCGTCCGCCAGCCTGTTCGACTTCACCCCGCCCAAGGGCGCGACCGTGACAGAGCAGAAGGCATCGCCGAAGACCGGCGCTCCGAAGAAGCCGGCCGGCACCAAGCCGACCGTCGTCGGCACCGGGTGGGATGCCGTGGTCGAGACCGCCGCGGGTGACACCGGCGCGCTGAGCGGCCAGAAGCTCTTCACCGAGCTGACCACCCCGGTGGCCGGCGGACGCGTCTTCCACACCGCCCTCGCCAACGTGCTGATCACCACGGATGGTCGCGTGCTGGCCGGATCGGTCTCGGTCGACAGACTGCTTGCCGTCGCCGCTCAGTGAGTTCGTTCGCGATCGAGACCGACGGGCTGACCAAGCGCTTCGGCAGCCAGCTCGCGGTCGACGGGGTCGGGCTCTCCGTGCCGAGCGGGTCGGTGTTCGGCTTTCTCGGGCCGAATGGTTCCGGAAAGACCACCACCATCCGC
>JAODAT010000121.1 GCA_025463565.1 Microbacteriaceae bacterium | reverse complement strand
CGGACAGGGTGTCCGGCAGCGTGTCGACCTGGATCGGGAACGGTGAATCAATGCCGGTCGCGGTGAGTTTCGCGACCAGAGGCTGCGGCACGCCGAGCGCGCCGAAGGTGGGGATGTTTTCTGACATGGGTATCTTTCGGTGTTCTGTGCCGATCGAGTAGCGCGCAAAGCACGCGTATCGAGATCGACACGGTTGGGCGAGAGTGACAAGTCACAATCGATCGCCGGAGAAAGTATCTACAACCCATTTGCATGGGGAGAAGAGGAAGCGTTCAACGACGCAAGGAAACCGAACATGGTTTCGCAGGTAAGACAACCGTATCAGTATGACCCGCTGTAGCGCTCGCCGACCGGGATTTCGACCTGCACCGTGTTGCCGGCCTGGGCCAGCGGACACGCCCACTCGGGGTCGTAGGCGCACGACGGGTTGTAGGCGAAATTGAAGTCCAGCACGATCGACGTCGGCGTGCTTCCGAGGTCGGCGCCCTTGATCGTGTCGATCAGGTATCGACCGCCGCCGTAGGTGCCGCCCTTCTGGCGGGAGAGCGCATCCTTCACCGGAACGAAGATGCCGCCGCCGTAGCTGCCCAGTTTCCAGACGTCGAGTGAGCCGACGCCGGGCACGTCGGCGACGCCGACCAGGTCGAACGGCACCAGTCCGTCCGTACCGGTTTCGACATCCATGTGCCTGCCCTCGACGGCGGTGAGCTCGACCTCGAACCGCCAGTCCGGGTCGTACGCGGTCACCGGAAGCCCGGTGAAGGCCCCGCGGTCTTCGACCAGCAGGGGAGTGGACGGATGCGTCGCGAACAGTTTGTCGCGCCCGCGCCGCCACAGGTCGTGGGCGGCGAGCATGTCGGTGGATGCGCGCACCTCGGCATAGATCGCGAACACCCTGCGTCGCCAGTCCGCGACCTCGAGCGCGGTCTTCGAGTCGGCCACGGTCACTTCCAGCTCGGAGCGAAGCGGCGCAGGCCGTACGCCCGCCACTGCCAGAACAGCCACATGAAGGGCCAGATCACCTGATTGAGCACCCCGGCGTCGTAGATGAGCTTGTCGCGATAGAGGGTACGGCCGTCGGGAAGCGCGGAGACCGCCATCCGGTGCTGCCAGTAGGTGATCACGCCGACCGGTCCGCTGATGCCACCGCCGCCGTCGCGCACCATTCGCACACCGTCGTCGCGCTGCGGATAGCTGATGTCGATGGACTGTTCCCCCATCGGGAACAGGCCGAACGCCTTCACGGAAACGCGGTGCTCACCAACGGGCCAGCGGTCGGGGAAGCCCTCGGGGTCGAGAGAAGTGAAGGTCGCGAGGGGCGCGGAGACGGCCCTGAAGACCTCCGGGCGACGGATGGCGGCCCAGGCGGCATCCGGCGTGCAGTCCAGTTCGAGCTTCAGCATCAGGTGCATGGCATAAGTCTGCCTCCACTAGCCTCGAATTCCGTGAGCACAGGCCCGTCAAGTGAAGCGCAGACCCAGTACCAGGTTCGGTTCGACTGGGGGCTGGAGGGTGCTGCCGCGATTGCCCAGGGCGCGGATGTCGTCGTGATCGTGGACGTGCTCTCGTTCTCGACGACGGTCGATGTCGCGACCCGGCACGGCCTCGCCGTCATGCCGGTCCTTCCCGATGAGGTGACCGAAGTCGCCGAGCGGCTGGGCGCAGTCGTCGCCGGAAGGCGTGGCGATGCGATCAGCCTCTCGCCGGCCAGCTTCACGCCGGAGACCGTTGCCGGTGTCGAGCGCGTCGTGCTCACCTCGCTCAACGGTGCGACCATCGCGCGCAGCATGGCGGGCAGGTCGGCCGCGATCGTCGCCGGTTCGCTCCGCAACCGTCGCGCCGTTGCCGACTGGGCGCTCGACCGGCAGGGTGACCTGGGCGACCGCTTCACCATTGCGGTGGTCGCGGCCGGTGAACGTCGGGATGACGGCAGCATGCGATTCGCGGTGGAAGACCTGCTCGGCGCCGGCGCGCTGATCGACGCGCTCGCCGATGTCGGAATCGACTACTGCTCGCCCGAGGCCGCCGCCGCGGCTGCCGCCTTCACCGGATTGAAAAACGCGACCGGACATCTCATCGGGGCGTCCGCGAGTGGACGCGAACTCGCCGAGGCGGGCTTTCGCGCGGACGTCGACCTGGCGATCGAGATCGACAGTTCGCTGGGCGTTCCCGTGCTCGGGGAATTCGGCTTCCGCGCGTAGCGTTGGCCTCGGTAGTCACGAATTTCCTGGAGGAATCATGAAGGCAGTCATCGACGGAACCGTCATCGCGGAGGCGCCAGAGAGCGACCTCATCAAGATCGAGGGCAACTGGTACTTCCCGCCGGCCAGCGTCAACAAGGAGTACCTGGTCGACAGCGCGACCCCTTACACCTGCCCCTGGAAGGGCGAATGCCAGTACTTCTCGGTGAAGGATGGTGACAAGCTGCTGCAGGATCGCGCCTGGAGCTATCCGCACCCGTACGAGACCGCATTCGAGCGCACCGGCAAGGACTTCACCGACTACGTGGCCTTCTGGAAAGAAGTACAGGTCACCGAGTAACTCGCTGGGGCTGACGCCAGCGCAGAGGCCGATCAACTGACGCGATTCGTTGTTCAGCCAGGGCGACCAGGACAGATTGCGTCAGGTGATCAGAAGTCACGGGGCGGCGGCGGAGGCGCGGGCCCGGTGCGCGCGCACCTTTGAGCGGTTGCCGCAGCGCTGCATCGAGCACCAGCGGCGGTTGTTCGATCGGGACTCGTCGTAGAACACCAGTCCGCATCCGTCGGCCGCGCAGGTGTGGAAACGGTCAGGCGCGGCGAACAACGCGACGGCTTCGCGGGCAAGAACGGAAAGTGCCTGCCCGGCGCGCACAGCGCTGCGGCCGGCCTGGCGAGTGCCGCCGGCAAGCGCGGGCGGGATGTCCGGCGTAGCGGCAAAAAGGTTGACAGTGTCGATGTCTTCCGGGCCCGGCATCCGGCCGCGGCCCAACTCGGTCGCGATCGCCGCGATCCCGCCGCGCAGCATCAGCCCGTCGGCGAGGTCGCGGTCGCCGGCATTGCTGTCCACCCGGTCGAACCGTTCGGCGAGCCAGCCGCCGAGATCGGCCGGAGTCCGCATCCGCTCCCACTGCGGGTTATCGCCCATGCCACCGGTGTACGCGAAGTCGAGGCTGTCTGCGCCCGAGTCGAACCACCACCGGTCGCCGTCGAGGGATGCGAACCATTGGCCTGCCATGTAACCATTCTGGTGGGTTACGCATTGAAGACCGTGATGGCGGGAGCTATCGTGTCGCGGAGGGAGGCACGCCTCCGTCCGCGATGCCTCAGCGCCGCCGCGAGCAGCAACGACCCCCGCCGCGAGGTCGCATCCCCCGCCGCGAGCGGCGAGTACCCCCGCCGAGGCGGCGCATCCCCCGCCGCGACTATGGATTTAGCGGGCGCTACCGCACCGCGCGCTGCGCCCAGCTGATCGCGTTCGCGGGGTCGAATCGCTTCGAGCACTTGCCGCAGGAGAGCGGGCGAGTCGGGCGGCGATACCGGTAGTGCACGTGACCGGCCGGGCAGGTGCCCACCCAGGGCGCCAACTCGTTCGCGATCGCGCCGTCGTGCAGGCGCTTGCCGACGTAGCCGAGGTCTGACGCGATCTTCTTCCACCGCGGACCGTGACCGGCGCGGGTGCCGGCGATGGCGTGCGCGACCTCGTGCAGCAGCACCTGGTGGATCTCATCATCTTCGTAGCGGGAAGCCAGGTACCGCGAAACGGTGATGCGCTTCTTCGTGTAGTTGCAGAGCCCCGCGCGCGTCTTCGCCGTGTCGAAGCCGAACGACCAGCTCGGGTCGAGGTGCAGCGCGATGAGGGCATCAGCCCACTTGCGCACCCGAACCAGCTCCGCCACGAGACGAGGGTAACCCGCGCGGGCGACGCTTCCGTCGCTACTCGCGATTGCCGACCTGGAAGATGCTCCGCTGGGGTGGTGGGGATTGGATGGCGGTGGCGTCGGTGATGATCGCGGCCCCGCCGATCCAGTTCACGAGTTCGGTGCCGTGCACGACCTTGGCCGGATGCGGTCCGCCGGCCAGGAGGCGCGGCATCCAGTCGAGGGGGAGTTCGCCGGGCGACGCGATGAGCACGACATTGCCGAACCGGCGTCCCTTCAGCAGCTGGGTGTCGGCCAGCGCCGCGACATCGCCGAACACGGATCGGAGGGTCGCGGCCTGGCCGCGCACGAACTGCAAGCCCGGGCCGTCTGCCGCGTTGATCGCGATCACGCCGTCGGGTTTGAGCAGAGTCGCCGCGGCCGTGTAGAACTCGGCACTGGTCACGTGGGCGGGAGTTCTCGCTCCGCTGAAGACGTCGACGACGAGCAGGTCGACCGCGCCGTGGAGTCCGGCGGGCAGCTTCTCCATCACCGCGCGGGCATCGCCGTGCCGGATGCGGACGGACGAACCGCGGGCCAGGGGCAGGTTTGCGCGCACCAGGTCGACCAGGTCGGTCTCGAGCTCGATCACCTGCTGGCGGGAGCCGGGCCGGGTCGTCTCGACATAGCGCGGGAGGGTGAGGGCTCCTGCTCCGAGGTGCACCGCCGTGATGGGCTGGCCGGGCAACTGCAGTCGGTCGATGACGTGGCCGATGCGCTGCACATACTCGAAGAAGAGCTGGCTCGGGTCGTCGAGGTTGACGTGCGACTGCGGAGTGCCGTCGACGATGAGGGTGTATGCGCCCGGCACCCAGCGGTCCGGTTCGATGACGGCGCGGTACCCGCTGACTCCGAGCACGGCCGACGGATTCTCGCTCACCCCACGAGCCTGCCACAGACCCGACGGCCTCGTCCGACACGCCCGCATCTGTGGGGATTTTTCATTTAACAGGTGGGGTAGACAGAATGGTTCGCGTGACCCTATACGAGCAGCTCGGAGGCGAGGCGGGAATTGCGACCGTCGTCGAGGATTTCTATGCCCGCCTCGTTGCGGACGACCTGCTCGCCCCGTGGTTCGAGGGTGCGGACGACGATCGCATCCGATTCCACCTGAGGGCCTATCTGGCCGTCGCGCTCGGAGGTCCGGAGGGCTATACGGGTCGCAGTATGCGCCAGGCCCACGCGGGGTTGAAGATCACGGGCACCGCATTCGCAACCGCCCTCGACAGGCTCGCGGACTCGCTTCGCGCCGCCGGCGCCGAGGAGGCCTCGGTGACTCGCGTGGTGGCGATCGTGGGTTCGCTGAAGCCGGTCGTAGTGCAGGTCCCGCTGGGCTGATTCAGGCTTATAGCCGAATTCTGGAAATTGGTCAAGAAATAACTTGCATCTGTGCACTGTTTCGACCTATAGTTGTTCTTTGCGCTCCCAGGATTTCTCTGCCTTCATATTGCGGTCGGCTTCGCTTGTCACAATGCCATTTTTTTGGCAGGTCCTAGGGCGAACCCATCACTGAACCAATCTGGCTCTCGCAGGCCCACCGGAGGTTATTTCCTTGGCTGCTGCTCGCAACGCATCCACCACTTCGAAAAAGGGATCTCCCAAGAACGGGCGCTCAGCAGAGCGCGTTTCGTTCGCGAAGATCACCGACACCCTGACCGTTCCCGATCTGCTGGCACTGCAGACCGAGAGCTTCGACTGGCTGGTCGGCAACGACATCTGGAAGGAACGGGCGGCGCAGGCCAAGGCCCAGGGTCGTGAAGACCTTCCTTCCCTCACCGGGCTCGAAGAGATCTTTGAAGAGATCTCCCCGATCGAAGACCTCGGTGAGACCATGCAGCTCTCCTTCACCAACCCGTTCCTCGAGGAGAAGAAGTACTCGATCGACGAGTGCAAGGAGAAGGGCAAGACCTACTCAGCTCCCCTCTACGTCGAGGCCGAGTTCATGAATCACCTCACCGGTGAGATCAAGACCCAGACCGTGTTCATGGGCGACTTCCCGCTGATGACCCCGAAGGGCACCTTCGTCATCAACGGCACCGAACGCGTCGTCGTGTCGCAGCTCGTGCGTTCGCCCGGTGTGTACTTCGACCGCGCGCAGGAGAAGACGTCAGATAAGGACATCTACTCGGCCCGCATCATCCCGAGCCGTGGCGCATGGCTCGAATTCGAGATCGACAAGCGCGACCAGGTCGGCGTTCGCATCGACCGCAAGCGCAAGCAGTCGGTCACCGTGTTCCTCAAGGCCCTCGGCCTCACCAGCGAAGACATCCTCGAAGAATTCAAGGGCTTCTCGTCCATCGAGCTGACGCTCGAGAAGGACAACATCCTGACCAAGGATGAGGCGCTGAAGGACATCTACCGCAAGCTCCGCCCGGGCGAGCAGGTCGCAGCAGAGGCGGCTCGTGCGCTGCTCGACAACTTCTACTTCAACTCGAAGCGCTACGACCTGGCCAAGGTCGGTCGTTACAAGATCAACCGCAAGCTCGGCATCGACGCTCCGCTGTCGAACTCGGTGCTCAGCCAGCAGGACATCCTCGCGACCATCAAGTACCTGGTCGCCCTGCACGACGAGCAGAAGACCCTGCCGGGCATCCGTGACGGCAAGCCGGTCGACCTGCGCCTCGACATCGACGACATCGACCACTTCGGCAACCGTCGCATCCGCGCGGTCGGCGAGCTCATCCAGAACCAGGTGCGCACCGGTCTCTCCCGCATGGAGCGCGTCGTTCGCGAGCGCATGACCACGCAGGACATCGAGGCGATCACCCCGCAGACCCTGATCAACGTGCGCCCCGTCGTGGCCGCGATCAAGGAGTTCTTCGGAACGTCGCAGCTGTCGCAGTTCATGGACCAGAACAACCCGCTCGCGGGTCTGACCCACAAGCGTCGGCTCAGTGCTCTCGGCCCAGGTGGTTTGAGCCGAGAGCGCGCCGGTGTCGAGGTGCGAGATGTTCACCCGTCGCACTACGGCCGCATGTGCCCGATCGAGACCCCTGAAGGCCCGAACATCGGCCTGATCGGTTCGCTCGCATCGTTCGCACGCATCAACTCCTTCGGTTTCATCGAGACCCCGTACCGTCGCGTCATCAACGGCGTGGTCTCCGAGACGATCGACTACCTCACCGCATCCGAAGAAGACGAGTACGTGGTCGCCCAGGCGAACGCACCGCTCACCCCGGATGCCCGCTTCGCCGAGCCGCGCGTCCTCGCCCGCTCCAAGGGCGGAGAGGTCGACCTCTTCCCGATCGAAGATGTGGGATACATGGATGTCTCGCCGCGCCAGATGGTGTCGGTCGCGACCTCGCTCATCCCCTTCCTCGAGCACGACGACGCAAACCGCGCACTCATGGGTGCCAACATGCAGCGCCAGGCCGTCCCGCTGCTGCGCAGCGAGTCGCCGCTCGTCGGAACCGGCATGGAGGGCTTCGCGGCCATCGACGCCGGCGACGTGGTCACCGCTAATGCGGCCGGTGTCGTCGCTGAGGTCAGCGCCGATGTCGTCGTCATTCAACTCGATGACGGTGGAACCGAGGAGTACTACCTCCGCAAGTTCGACCGCTCCAACCAGGGCACCTCGTACAACAACCGCGTCATCGTCTCCGCTGGCGAGCGCGTCGAGGTCGGCCAGGTGCTTGCCGACGGCCCCGCGACGGAGACCATCTGGCGCGGCGAGACATCCATGTAGCCGATGTCTTCTGCGGGGAAGAGGTCAACCTCTCCACCCTTCTTGCGCGAGAGAACGCGGGGCTCGGCGAAGCGGGCACCCTTGGTCAGCGGGGCGTTGGCCTGCGCGACGATGTACTCGTCTTCCTCACTTGCGGTGAGGTAGTCGATCGTCGTGGAGACGACGCCGTCGATGACGCGACGGTACGGGGTCTCGATGAAACCGAAGGCATTGATCCGCGCGAACGAGGCCAGCGAACCGATCAGGCCGATGTTCGGGCCTTCCGGGGTCTCGATCGGGCACATGCGGCCGTAGTGCGACGGGTGGACGTCTCGGACTTCGACGCCGGCGCGCTCACGGCTCAGACCACCCGGGCCGAGGGCCGAGAGGCGGCGCTTGTGGGTCAGACCCGCGAGCGGGTTGTTCTGGTCCATGAACTGCGAGAGCTGGCTCGTTCCGAAGAACTCCTTGATCGCGGCGACGACGGGGCGCACGTTGATCAGGGTCTGCGGCGTGATCGCCTCGATGTCCTGCGTGGTCATGCGCTCGCGGACGACGCGCTCCATACGCGACAGACCGGTGCGGACCTGGTTCTGGATGAGCTCGCCGACGGCGCGGATGCGACGGTTGCCGAAGTGGTCGATGTCGTCGACGTCGAGACGGATCTCGACGGCCTTGCCATCGCGGACACCCGAGAACGTGGTCTGGTTGTCGTGCAGGGCGACGAGGTACTTGATCGTGGAGATGATGTCGCTCACGGTCAGCACGGAGTCCCTCAGCGGCTCGTCGATACCGAGCTTGCGGTTGATCTAGTAACGACCCACCTTGGCGAGGTCGAAGCGCTACGGGATGAAGTAGAAGTTGTCGAGGAGCGCA
>JAODAT010000098.1 GCA_025463565.1 Microbacteriaceae bacterium | reverse complement strand
CCACGGGCCAGACCCAGACGGAGCACGAGCGGATCAAGAACATCCTCACCATCGCCCAGAAGGTCGAGGAGGTGGGAATGGAGGTCTTCGCCATCGGCGAGCACCACAACCCGCCGTTCATCCCGTCGAGCCCGACCACGATGCTCGGCTACATCGCCGCGAAGACCGAGAAGCTGATCCTCTCCACCGCGACCACCCTCATCACGACGAGCGACCCGGTCAAGATCGCCGAGGACTTCGCGATGCTCCAGCACGTCGCTGATGGGCGCGTCGACCTCACCCTCGGCCGCGGCAACACCGGCCCGGTCTACCCGTGGTTCGGCAAGGATATCCGCGAGGGCATCCCGCTCGCCGTCGAGAACTACGCGCTGCTCCGCAGGCTGTGGGACGAGGATGTCGTCGACTGGCAGGGCAAGTACCGCACCCCGCTGCAGGGCTTCACCTCCACCCCGCGCCCGCTCGACGGCGTCGCGCCCTTCGTCTGGCACGGCAGCATCCGCTCTCCCGAGATCGCGGAGCAGGCCGCCTATTACGGCGACGGTTTCTTCGCGAACAACATCTTCTGGCCGAAGGAGCACTACATGAAGCTCATCGGCTACTACCGCCAGCGCTTCGAGCACTACGGTCACGGCACTGCGGCGCAGGCGATCGTCGGCCTCGGCGGCCAGGCCTTCATGGCGAAGAACTCGCAGGATGCCGTGAAACAGTTCCGCCCGTACTTCGACAACGCCCCGGTCTACGGCCATGGCCCGTCGCTGGAGGAGTTCACCGAGCTCACGCCGCTCACGGTCGGCAGCCCGCAGCAGGTGATCGACCGCTACGCATCCATGCGCGAGTTCTTCGGCGACTACCAGCGCCAGCTGTTCCTGATGGACCACGCCGGACTCCCACTCAAGACCGTGCTCGAGCAGCTGGACCTGCTCGGCGAGGAGGTCGTGCCCGTGCTCCGCAAGGAGTTCGCGAAGGACCGTCCGGCGGGCGTGCCGGAGGCCCCCACTCATGCGTCGCTCGTCGCTGCGCGTGAGCGGGATGAGCGGGTCGAGCGTGTCGAGACCTCACCAACGAGTAATTCATGAACCGCCGCCTCGCCGTCGTCTCGGCCGGTCTGAGCCAGCCGTCCTCCACCCGCCTGCTCGCCGACCGCCTCACCCAGGCGGTCGAGCGGAGGCTGGCGGATGAGGGAGTCGAGCTGGACGTAGACGTGGTCGAACTGCGCGACCTCGCCCACGACATCACGAACAACCTGGTCACCGGCTTCGCCGCCCCGAGGCTCGAGTCGGCGCTGGAGCGGATCACCACTGCCGATGGACTCATCGCGGTGACCCCCATCTTCACCACCAGCTATAGCGGGCTCTTCAAGTCCTTCGTCGACATCCTCGACCCGCAGTCGATCACGGGCATGCCGGTGCTGATCGGCGCGACCGGCGGAACCGAGCGGCACTCGCTCGCCCTCGACTATGCGATGCGGCCGCTGTTCAGCTACCTGCACGCGGTGGTCGTGCCGACCGGCGTCTACGCGGCGTCGAGCGACTGGGGCTCAGCGGAGGGTGCGTTGCCCGAACGGATCGAGCGAGCGGCAGGTGAACTAGCGGCGCTGGTACGAGAATCAGACCGCTCGAGCCAGGTGCGCGATCCGTTCGAACTTCCAGCCGGATTCAGCCCGGTCGGCGGGTACGGCGCACAGTAGGTCGGTGCCCCGACACTCAGCATCCCCCGTTTGGGGGGCAAAATGGGTGACATTTCGCGATTTTGGGGTTATTCTCGTCGGGTTATGCCCGATAACACACCCGAAGATGTCCCGCTCGGCCGATCGAACGCGGACTGGTTCTATGAACAGCTGACCGGCCACAAACGTGAGGCCGGTCAGGCGGTGGAGCCTGCCGGCGAATCGGTGTCGCCGCGCCCGATCGACGAGCCCGAGCCGGACGCGCAACCCGAGCCGGAAGCGCAACCTGGGCCGACCGCCGAAACGGTGCCGGCACCGGTGCCCGCTTTCGCATCGGGGCTGGTCTCGACCGCACCCTTCGTGCTCGACCAGGACGTCGCGGATGAGCCGGAGACCGAGTCGACGGTGCCGATCGCCGCGCCGGTCGCGGCATCCCACCATGTGGTTGCGGGCAAGAACCGCGTGCCGATCATCCCGCTGGCCAGCCGTCGTGCTCGGATCGCGATCGGCGTCGCCGCGGTCGCCGTGCTCGCCCTGACCGCCGGAGCGGCGTTCGCCGCCAACAACGCACCGGTGCAGACCGATCAGAAGAGCGTGATCGACGACTCGACCGACCGGCCGCTCGGCTCACCGTCAACGACATCGGGCTCGTCGACATCATCCCCCGCAAGCCCATCGGACAGCCCCTCGACGAAGAAATCCGGTTCGCCGAGCCCGTCCGCCACCGCGACCACGCCCGCTCCGAGTGCTTCCGCGTCGACGACCGACCCGTCACCATCGCCATCCGAGTCGACGACCGATCCGTCGCCGACCGACACGACGGATCCGTCTCCGACCGACAGCACCGATCCATCGCCAACCGACTCGACCGATCCGAGCCCGACCAGCACCGATGGCAGCAGCACGGACGGCAGCACAGACGGCTAGCCGGCCTCGGCGAATCTCTCGCTGAGTAGATCGAGCAGGGCGGTGCTCGCCGGGCTCGGGTCGGCGCGGCTGATGGCGTTCAATTCCCACGGCACCATGGGGCGCTCGATCGGCACCGCGACGATTCCGTCGGTGGCCAGATAGGTGATGCGTGGTAGGGCCGCCACGCCGAGACCGGCGGCGACGAACAGTGGCACCTCACCGAGGTCCGACACCTGCGTACTGACCGTTCGCGCCAGCCCCTCCGCGGCGAGGGCGCGCTCGATACCGATCCGGTTACCGAACCCGGCGGGCGAGTCCACCCACTGTTCGTCCGCCAGTTCTGCGAGGGTCACCGACTCCCGTGCCGCCAGCCGATGATCGGCGGGCAGGATCGCGTCGAAGCGCGACCGGGCAAGCGGCAGCACCAGGAATCCGGTGAGGTCGGCGCGCGGAAGCCCCATGAACGCGAGGTCGACGCGCCCGCGCGTCACGTCATCCGCCAGCCCGGTGGAGCCGGATGCCGATGCCACCAACTGCAGGTCGACCAGCGGATAGGCCCGTCTGAAGTCTGCGAACAGCCGAGCCAGGTTGATGAACGCGAAGTTGGTGAAGATGCCGACGCGCACCCGGCCCCGGATGCCGTCGCGAGTGAGCGCGACCGCGCTGCGCACCCGGTCGATCGACTCGATCGCGGCGCGCGCTTCGGGAAGGAGGGCATCGCCGGCCGCGGTCAGCGCCACTCGCTTCGTCGAGCGGTCGAACAACGACGTACCCAGTTCGCGCTCGAGTGAGGCGATGCCGGCCGAGACCGTCGACTGCACGGCGAAGAGCTGCTGCGACGCCCGGGTGAAGTTCAGCTCCTCCGCGACGGCGACGAAGTACTCGAGCTGCCTTGTCTCCATCGCTCAATTATCGCTCAAATCGATCACTATTACCAAGATTGTTCGTTGGACGCGATGGATGCGATGGCGCACTATCAATCCATGACTTCAGTACTCACCCGGCCCACCCGCATCACCCACAGCAGCGGATTCTGGGTGATAGCGGCGGCATTCCTCACTGTGATGGCGTTCTCGACCCTGCCGACCCCGCTGTACGCGCTCTACCAGGTGCGTGACGGGTTCTCGACGACGCTCATCACCGTGATCTTCGCGGCGTACGCGGTCGGCGTGATGGTGAGCCTCTATCTGGCCGGCCACGTGAGCGACTGGCTGGGCCGTCGCCGCGTGATTCTCGTGGCAATCGTCGTCGAGCTGCTCGCCGCTGTGCTGTTCCTAGTCTGGCCCGAGGTGCCGGGCCTGCTGGTCGCGCGCTTCGTCTCCGGTGTCGGTGTCGGCATCCTGACGGCGACGGCGACCGCTCATCTCGGCGAGCTCCGTTCGCTGGCTCGGCCGGGGGAAGGCTCGCGATTCTCCGGCTCGGTCTCGAGCTTTGTCAACATCGGCGGCCTCGCGCTCGGCCCCCTGGTGGGCGGCATCCTCGCCCAGTGGGTGCGCTCGCCGCTCGTCGTTCCCTACCTGGTGTTCGTCGTGCTGCTCGCCGTCGCGGCCGTCGCGGTGGCATTCGTGCCCGAGACGGTCGAGCGGCAGGAAGAGCGCCGCGCGTATCGGCCGCAGCGGGTCTCACTCCCGCGCGAATCGCGGTCGGTCTTCACGTCGGCCGGCGCTGCGGCCTTCTCCGCATTTGCGATCTTCGGACTCTTCACCTCGCTGGCGCCCAGCTTCGTCGCCGGCACGCTGCATGACACCTCCCGGTTCGTCGCGGGGGCGGTCACCTTCGCGGTCTTCTTCATGGCGGCCGTCGCGCAGCTTGCGACTGTGAGCATGCCGGTGAAACACCAGCTGCGTCTTGCCGCCGCGCTGATGGCAGTCGGCCTGGTATCCATGTCGGTGGCGGTGCTCGTGGTGAGCCTTCCGCTGTTCATCGTGGCCGGGCTCGCGGCCGGTGCCGGTGTCGGCATCCAATTCAGGGCGTCCGTCGCCGTTGCGGCATCCCTCGTCCAGCCCATGGCTCGGGGAGAGGTGCTCGCAGCCCTTTTCCTCATCGCCTACTTCGGCCTCGCCGTTCCGGTGCTGCTCGTCGGCCTTGCACTGGTATTCCTGCCGTCGGTGACGGTGCTGGTCGGCTTCTCGGCGATCGTGCTGGTGTTCGCGGTGACGGCCACACTGAGCATGAGCCGGCGCTGAGCATGAGCCGGCACTAGGCCTCGACGAGCTCCCGCATCACGTCGAAGAAGGTCTGCCAGCCGGCCCTCGCGCCCTCGTACTGCTCGGGCGTGAGGTGACCGCCGGACTGGGTCATCACCATGGTGGTCACCCCGTCGATCTCCGTGAGGTCGACAGTCACCGGTTCGCCCTCGTCCGGACCGTCACTCAGCGTGAGCGCGAGACGCGAGGGCGGGTCGACCTCGGTGAACTCGCCCTTCCAGTTGATCTCATACCGGTCGGGGCCGGCGAACATGGTGGCTTTCCAGGCGCCGCCGACCCGCACATCCATCGACACCGTCTCGACCGGTACCTCGGAGGCCGCGCCGCCGAACCAGGCGGCGAAATGCGTGGGCGTCGTCCATGTCTCGTAGACGAGTTCGCGCGGCGCACGGAACTCGCGGGTGATAGTGAAACCGTCGGTGACGTTCATCGTTCTCTCTCTTTCATCACGGTACTGAGGTGCTCGTCGAGGGCGTCGAAGCTGACGTTCCAGAACTGCTCGTAGTCGCTCATCCAGTCGGTCGCGCCTTTGAGCGGGCGTGCCTCCAGGTGGCTCGGTCGGGACTGGGCGTAACGGTTGCGGGAGATCAGTCCGGCCTTCTCGAGCACCTTCAGGTGGCGCGAAACGGCGGGCATGCTCATCGCGAAGGGCTCGGCCAGCTGCGACACCGTGGCGTCGCCCTGTCCGAGGCGTGCCAGGATCGCGCGCCTCGTCGGGTCGGCGAGGGCGGCGAAGGTGGCGTCGAGCTGATTGGAGTTCATGTTGTATTTAACGCATTCGTTTAGTAACTGATGTGTTAAATATAGCGACGCGATTGGGCGTGTCAAGCGGCATCCGCCCGATTTCGGGGCCGAACTGTTAGTCTGGGGTGCGGAGCAGGCTGGCACGAAGCTGGTCAGTAGTGGTGAATCCCCGAACGTATCTCGTCAGCGGTTCGGTGTTTTTCTACTGTTGACCAGAGCTGGGTCGATAGACCCACTGCCAAAGCCCACGCATTCCCGTGTGCCCCTTTCTGCCCTCTCCTGCTCCTGATGCAGTCGCGACCCATACGGGGTTGCGACGTAAAACAAAGGAGAAACCCCCCTATGGAGGGTCCAGAAATCAAATTCGCCGAAGCCGTTCTCGATAACGGCAAGTTCGGCAAGCGCACCGTGCGCTTCGAAACCGGTCGTCTTGCGCAGCAGGCCCAGGGGGCAGTCGCCGCCTACCTCGACGAAGAGACCATGATCCTGTCGGCCACCTCGGCCGGCAAGCACCCGCGTGACGGGTTCGACTTCTTCCCGCTGACGGTGGATGTCGAAGAGCGCTCGTACGCGGCAGGCAAGATCCCCGGATCGTTCTTCCGCCGCGAAGGCCGTCCGTCGACGGAGGCCATCCTGGTCTGCCGCCTCATCGACCGCCCGCTGCGCCCGACCTTCGTCGAAGGCCTGCGCAACGAGGTGCAGATCGTCATCACCGTGCTGGCCATCGCGCCGGACGAGTTCTACGACGCCCTCGCCATCAACGCGGCATCGCTCAGCACCCAGATCTCCGGCCTGCCGTTCTACGGACCGGTCGGTGGCATCCGCCTCGCCCTCATGCCGGGCAACGGCAAGGGTGACCAGTGGATCGCTTTCCCCAAGTACTCGCAGCTCGAAGAGGCCGTGTTCGACCTCACGGTCGCCGGTCGCCTCATCACCAACGAGAACGGTGAAGAGGATGTCGCGATCATGATGGTCGAGGCAGAGGCAACCGAGGGCAGCTGGGACCTGATCCAGGCCGGCGCCACCAAGCCCGACGAGACCGTCGTGGCCGAGGGCCTCGAGGCGTCGAAGCCGTTCCTCAAGCAGCTCATCAAGGCCCAGCTCGAGGTCGCGGCGCAGGCGTCGAAGCCCATCCAGGACTTCCCGCTGTTCCCGCCGTACCAGCAGGCAACCTACGACGCCGTCGCGGGCAACTCCTACGACGACCTCAAGGGCGTCTACCAGATCGCCGACAAGCAGGAGCGCCAGAACGCTGACGACGCCCTCAAGGATCGCGTCAAGGGCTTCATCGCCGACGAGGTCGAGGCGGAGCGCCTTCCGGCCTCAGCACTCGGCGAGGTTTCGGCCGCATACAAGTCGGTGTCCAAGAAGGTCATGCGCACGCGCGTGCTCACCGAGGGCATCCGCATCGACGGTCGAGGACTCAGCGACATCCGTGCGCTCGACGCCGAGGTGCAGGTCATCCCGCGCGTTCACGGTTCGGCGATCTTCCAGCGCGGCGAAACCCAGATCCTGGGTGTCACCACGCTGAACATGCTGAAGATGGAGCAGCAGATCGACTCCCTGGCCCCGGTCAAGAAGAAGCGCTACCTGCACCACTACAACT
>JAODAT010000158.1 GCA_025463565.1 Microbacteriaceae bacterium | reverse complement strand
GGTTTCAACTTGTACTGACCATCCACCACCACGCGCTGATCGGCTTCAAGACCTTTGGCAATAACCGCGATACCGTCCTGAATCCGCGCTACTTTCACCGGTACGATCTTGGTGGTGTCGTCAGGCTGGACCACGTAAACATAAGTGCCGTCCTGATTGCGCTGGATTGCCGGCGACGGCAGTGTCAGTGCCTGTTCGCTGTCTTTCAACAGCAGCTTGACGTTGACATATTGTCCCGGCCACAACTGATGCTGCGCATTGGCGAAGCGTGCCTTGAGCTGCACGGTGCCGTTGGTGGTATCGATCTGATTGTTCAACAGAATCAGCTTGCCTTCGGCCAGCGCCTGATCGCTGTCGCGCGGCGCGGCAACTACGTTCAGCGAAGTGCCGTTCAATTGCGCGCGGTTGATGGCCGGCACGCTTTCTTCCGGCAATGTGAACAGTACGGTAATCGGATCGATCTGATTGATCACCACCAGGCCGCCGGCATCGGTGGCGTGCACGATATTGCCCGGATCGACCAGACGCGCGCCGACGCGGCCGCTAAGCGGTGCATTGATGGTGGTGAAGCCGAGTTGCACTTGCGCGAAACTGATTTGCGCTTCGTCGGTTTTAACCGCGGCTTCGAGTTGCGCTACCAATGTCTTCTGCGTATCGAGTTGTTGTTGCGTGGCGGCGTCCTGCGCGAGCAAGGTCGTGAAGCGTTGCAGATCGACTTTGGCGTTGGCCAGTTGCGCCGAATCCTTGGCTCTTTGCGCCTGCACTTGCGCCAGCGATGCCTGCAAGGTGCGCGGATCGAGTTCCGCCAGCATTTGTCCGGCTTTCACATCCTGGCCTTCCGTAAAGCCGACCTTGACCAACTGACCGTCGACGCGTGCTTTCACGACAACGCTGGCATTGGCAGTCACCGTGCCCACGCCCACCACATACAGCGGCACGCCCTGGGTTTTCACCAATGCGGTGGTGACCGATGCTGTCGGCGGTCCGGCGACCGGTTTTGGTCCTGAGCGATGGGTGAAATACCAGCCGGCGCCAAGCAGCACCACAATTGCCAGACCGATCAACAGGGTCGACCGTTTTACCGGAGGCTTATTGTTGTTATTGTTATTATTATTGTTGTTATTAACAGGATGCTTCACAGGAAGCTGTATAGGAGAAGAAGAGGTAGTCATCCGGGAACTCGTTATCGTTATTAGTTTGTAGGAGCGGAAACAGCGGGCATGGAAGCTGCCGCGACTGACGGGAGGGCAGGGGCAGCATCGGTATCGGCATCGGACTTGGATGCCGAATTGGAACCCGGTATCAAAGCGCGCGCAGGCACCGGATCACCGGCATGCCAGCCGCCGCCGACTGCCTTGATCAAGGCCACGCTCGCCACCAATTGACGTCCGGTCAATTGCACCGCAGTGCGCTGCGCCGCCAGCGACGCAGCTTGGGTCGTGACCACTACCAGATAAGTGGCAGTGCCGGCGCGGTATTGGCTCAATGCGAGGCGTTCAGCCAGTTGCGCTGCTTCGACCG
Organism: Microbacteriaceae bacterium; assembly: GCA_025463565.1. Classification (GTDB taxonomy): domain Bacteria; phylum Actinomycetota; class Actinomycetes; order Actinomycetales; family Microbacteriaceae; genus Lacisediminihabitans. The sequence goes on along the minus strand of JAODAT010000158.1, from coordinate 3,330 downwards.
CCTGCGCCTGCACGACGCTTTCCTGATCGAGCACGCGCAGGGTCGACAGATTATCTTCAACTTCCTGGAAGCCGCCCAGCACGGTTTGCTTGTATTGCGCGACCGAAGCGTCGAAGGACGCGGTGGCCTGCGCCGTGCGTGCGGTACGCAGGCCGCCGTCAAACAGGGTGCCGGCCAGCGCTGCGCCCAAAGACCAGACCCGGCTCGGCGTATTGAACATGTCGGCAAACGGAATACTGCTGTAGCCGCCGCTGGCCGACAGTGTCAACGCAGGGAACAAGGCTGCCTTTGCCACGCCGATATTGGCGTTGGCGGCAGCGGCCAGGCGTTCGGCGTTGGCGATATCCGGACGGCGTTCAAGCAGGTCGGACGGCAGGCCGGTTGGAATCTGCGGCAGTTGCGCCTGCATCGCGGTGTCCGCCGGCGCCGCAGGCAAGCTGAAGGCTGCGGGCGGTTTGCCGATCAGAATGGCAATCGCGTGTTCCAGTTGGTTGCGGGTAGCATCCAGATCGATCAACTGCGCTTGCGCGGTCAGCAATTGTGTTTGCGCTTGCGCCACATCGGAACGCAGTGCGATGCCGGCGTTATATTGATTGGTGCTCAACTGCAGCGAACGCATATAGCCCGCTACGGTGCGCGCATACAAGTCTTTCAACTGATCGGTGATGCGCAGTTGCAGATAATCCTGCGCCAGCGTGGACTGAATACTCAATTGCGCCGCTGCCAGACTGTCTGCGCTGGCCTGGCTGGTGGCATCGCCGGCTTCCACCGTGCGCCGGATCCGGCCCCAGATGTCGGCTTCCCACGAAGCATTCAGACCGATGCTATAGGTATCGGCCAGTTTGGGACCGCTGTTGCTGTTATTGGTCTGCGCGCGCTGCGCACCGGCCGAAGCGCCCACGGTAGGCCAGAACGAAGCGCGTGCTGCTTGCGCTGATGCTTGCGCCTGGCGGTATTGCGCTTCCGCAAAACGGATGTTCTGATTGGCTGCGCCGGCCTGCATGACCAGCGCATTCAGGGTCGGATCGTTATAGGCTTCCCACCAGCGCTGATTGTTATCTATCTGTTTCGGCTGGGCTTGTTTCCACGGACCTTGTTCTTTATAGGCGACCGGAACGTCTACCTGCGGACGCACGTAATCGGGGCCGACTGCGCAGCCTGCGAGCATCAGAAAAAGAGGAAGCGCAAGAGGAAACGCGGACCGTATAACTGTCTTGCCAATAGTCCTGCGTGCGTGCGGGGGAGGTAATGAGAGCGGATGGTCTGGGTGCATTCGAGCTTGGTTCAGGCTGAAGGTCGATGGAAACACGGACCAGCAAGCCGGTCCGCATGGATTTTCGACCCACTGTACGCGGTGCTGCTCGACTATATGCTGACGGAAATATGACAATTTTGTCAGTTTCACAATATTTACAGTTGTGAAATTGCGCTTGGTATTTTGGTTTTATTTCCATGAGTAAACTTTTTATGCCGGCGCTTGCCATCCCAGCCCCAGACTTTTCTGCAGCGAAACAAAATCCTTAATCAATTCCGCTTCGCCGGCGATCACATTTTGCTGCGCCGACAAGCTGTTGCGTTGACTGTTGTAACGGTCGATCAGGCTGGTGGCGCCGGCACGATAGCGTTGCTCGGCGTAGTCCACGCCGTGTGCAGTCATGATCTGCACCTTGGTCAGGCTCTCCAGATTGGCACGCTGATGGCCGTAGCGGGACAAGGCTGTCTCGGCGTCCTTGAGGGCGTTCAGGACCGTGTTTTGATATTGCGCAGCGGCTTCGTCGAAGCCGGCTTGCGCCTGCCGGATCGAAGACTTGGTGCGGCCGAAATCGAGAAAATTCCAGCTTAGATACGGCAGGCCGATCCAGTTGAAATTGTCCTTGCGGAATAAATGCCCGGGATCGCTGGCGCTGTAGCCGATGTCGCCGACCAGGGTCAGCTTGGGAAACAGGTTGGCGGTTTTCTCGCCGATCTGCGCATTCTTCGATGCCAGATTGCGCTCGGCGGCGCGAATGTCGGGACGCTGGCGGATGACGTCGGCGGGGTTGCCGATGGCAACTGTTTCCGGCAACACCGGCAGCGCAGCCGGCGTTTTCAGGCTAGCGTCGAGCGCGCCGGGTTCGCGTCCGGTCAGCACGGCCAGCGTATCCATTGCTTCGCTGATTTGAGCGTCGATCGGAATCAGCGTTGCCTGGGTCGTTTCGAGCTGTGCGCGCAATTGTTCGACATCGGCATCCGAAGCAGCGCCGCGTGCCTGGCGTTGTTCGGACAGCGCCAGCATCTTCTGCTCCAACTCAGCCGACTGCCTGAGCAGCGCGAATCGCAATTGCTTATCGCGCAGGTCGACATAGGTTTGCGCCACCTCGGCTGCCAGCGATACATGCATGTCGTCCAGATTGGCCTGGCTCGCTTCGGCATCGGCAGAAGCGGCTTCGACTGCGCGTTTCACGCCGCCGAATAAATCCGCCTCCCAGGTGGCATCGAAACCGACGTTATATAACTGCAGCGGGCCGCGTCCGCTGCTTGCAGATGCAGGCGCTTGCGTACTTTGGCCGCCGCTCTGATTATTACCGCCGATAGCGCCCAGCAATACGGAAGTATCCGGCGAGCGCATGCGCAGCGCCAATGCGCTTGCGGTGCCGTTCGGCAGGGCGTTTTGCTGTTGCTGTCTGAGACCGGCACGGGCTTGCCGCAGCCGCGCTTGCGCCACGTGGATGTCGGGCGAATTGGCGATAGCGTCTTCGATCAATGCGGTGAGTTGTGCGTCGTGCAGGCTATTCCACCAATCGGCAACGGCCGGTGCAGCGGCTACGCCCTGTATCGGAGCGCGCCGGAACTGTTTGGCCGCGGCAGCGTTTGGCGCTACCGTTGGCGCGCCTTGATAATCGGGGCCGACCACGCAGCCGCCAAATGCAACGACGCAAATAAAAAAAGCTGAAACCGAAACGGCGCGGCAAGCAGGGAAGGATTTGGAGAGGAATATAAGCATGATGAATTCTCTCGATTTTCAATGCGCGGGCATGGCGCCGGCACCGGGCTTGGGTTTTTTCAGGAAAAAGGTCAGTGGAATACAGCACAGCATGATGATGCCCAATATATAAAACGCTTCGCCATAAGTCATCACCAGGCCTTGCTGCACTGTCTGTAGCGCCAATTGCCCGGTTGCCTGCAATTTGGCATAGGCCATATCGCCACCGCGCTGAAAAAAATTCGCTGCCGCCCCGGTGATACGCTCTTGCGTTGCCAGCGAATTGGCGGTGATGGCTTCGCGCAGGGTGGAGGTATGCAGATTCGAGCGGCGGTCGATAAAAGTGCCCAGCAGGGCCAGGCCGATCG
>JAODAT010000122.1 GCA_025463565.1 Microbacteriaceae bacterium | reverse complement strand
CGTCACGCCGCCCCTGCCCCTGACCAAGGCGAACCTCGACGGCCTTCCGCTGCCGGAAGGCATCCACGACTGAAGTTCGTTCACTAGGCGGTCTGGTGAACGTGGGCGAGCACCCACGACGCGAATTTCGCTACCTTCACGTCGAGAACGAGCGGGGTGTCGCGCGGGCCGGACAGCCATGAGCTCACGACGGTGAGGTCGTCGAGCGTGCGGACGGTGGCGGCCTCGCAGCCGTATCCGCGAGCGATCGCGGCGAGATCGGTCTCCGGAAAGAGCACGGTGGCGAGCTCGTCCGTGTCGTGCTCGAAGTGGTGCACCTCTGCGCCGTACGCGCTGTCGTTGTAGACCACAACGAGCAGGCCCATCTTCAGGCGCACCGCCGTGTCGAGTTCGACCAGGCTCATCAGGAAGCCGCCGTCGCCGACCGCCGCGATCGGCAGGCGATCGGGCAGGGCCGTGCCGGCACCGATGGCGCTGGAGAGCGCGAGACCGATGGACTGGAACGACTGGGGCAAGCTGTAGCCCTGCTGGTCGGGCACTCGCAGGTGCGCGGCCGGGTAGCAGTTGAAGTTGCCGCCGTCCGGCACCACGATGCGCTCCATCGGCAGCAGTGCGTCGAGCACGTTCGTGAACTCCTGCGGGTCGACCCGGTCGGGCTCCGCCCGCGACGTGAATGGCTGGTCCTTCCAATATCGCACCTCTTTAATACGTGCGGCGATTTCGGGCGTGCGATAGCCCTCCCGAGTGCCGTCCATCGCATCGGCAGCGGCCGTGGCGACCGCGCGGGCATCACCGACGATGCCGAGCGCCACCGGGTAGTGCAGGCCGATGGCCCTCGGGTCGTCATCGACGTGGATTACCGTCTTGCCGAGCATCAGTTCGCCGCCGCGGGTGGTCCAGCGGTTGAGTGCCGCGCCGAACGACACGATCAGGTCGGCATCGGCGACGAGTGCCGTCGCGCCCGCCGTCGAGAAGCCGCCCATGATGTCGAGTGCCCATTCCTCGTCGGCGAACAGGCCACGGCCGCCGGCCGAGGTCGTCATGATGGCGCCGCCGGCCCGGCCGAGCCTCCGCAGCTCATCGCCGGCGTTCCATGCCCCGCGGCCCCCGACGATGACGGGCCGTTTCGCCGTCGCCAGCGCGTCGACGAGTCGCGCGATCGCGTCGGCCGATGCCCCGGGAGCCAGCCGCTCCGGCAGGGCAGGCACCATCGACGGGTCCCATTCGGTCTTCTGCAGCTGGAGGTCGATCGGCAGCGAGAGCACGACGACCCGGCGGTCGAGCGCGGCGTGCTGGTACGCCGTGATGGTGTCGGCGACGGCCGAAGCCGCAGAGTGCACGCGGGTGCCGATCGCCCCGATCGCCTCGACCGCGGCATCCTGGTCGATGTAGAAGTTGGAGGTGATCTCGCCGACCGGGCTGTCGCCGCTGACCACGAGCACGCGACTGTGCGACTTGACTGCCTCGCCGATTCCGGTGAGGGCGTTGGTGAGACCGCAGCCCTGGTGAAGGCTCACCACGGCGACGTTCTGGGTGGCGCGGCTGTATGCATCCGCCATGCAGGCGGCGCCCATCTCGTGACGGGTCGCGATGAACGGCACACCCCCGTCGATCATCGCGTTGGTCACGGTGAAATTTCCGCTGCCGACGACGCCGAAGATCTGCGCTGCGCCGAGCAGGGCGACGGTGCGTCCGACGGCTTCCGCGACACTGATGGTTTCCGGCATCGTGCTCCTCCTTGAGACTTCGGTCGTGTGATCAGTATATTCAAGAGGTCATACGGACATGCGTCTGACAGTATGGTTGTGGTACTCGAGGGAGAGTCCAGTGGCGGATAACGAACGGGCCGATGTGGCGCGGCTGTACTTGCGAGCGCGGTCTATGTGCGAGAATCTGGCTGACCATCACACTGCATGTCTCGGAGCGGAGCTACCATGATCGACGGCTCGCTTGCCTTGCCCCTCTACCATCAGGTCGCCGCGGTGCTTCGCCAGCGCATCTCCGACGCGAACTACCCCGCCGGTGAGCGTCTCGCCTCCGAAGATGAGCTGGCCGCCGAGTTCTCGGTCTCGCGGGCTACCATCCGCCAGGCGGTCGGGGCGCTCGTCGCCGAAGGACTGGTGGCGCGCAAGCAAGGCAGCGGCACGTATGTGCGCGAGCACAACAAGTCGATGCTGCGCCAGCGCTACCGGGGTTCCCTCGGCGACCTGATCCGCGAGTCGCACAAGGCGGCGCCCCGCGACATCGAGGTGGTGCACGACCAGCAGGTTTCGCGAGTGGTCGCCATCGCGCTCGAACTGGAAGACCCGACCTCCACGGTCACCGTCGTCCGCCGCACCAGGATGATGGACGACGAGCCGTTCGCATACACGGTCACCTACGTTCCGTCCGACATCGGCAAGAATCTCACCGTCGACACCCTGGTGCACAAGGCACTCATGGAAGCGCTCATCGACGACGGGCACGAACTGGTCAACGCGACCCAGTCGATCCGGGCGCAGCTCGCCGATGCCGAGCTGTCGGGCCGCATCGACGTCGACCTCGGCGCGGCCGTGCTGTACGTCGAGCGGGTCGTGCGCACGAAAGACGAGCGCCCGGCCGAGTTCGTCACGAGCTGGTACCGCGGGGATCGCTACGAGTACACGGTCACCCTCGACCTCGGCGAAGAGACCTACAGCGGGCTCGCTTAGCCCTCGGTTTTCGCTTAGCTTTTCGGCACCCTGCGGTTTTAGCTAAGCCTTCGGCTTAAGAAACGCTTCGACGCTCGCGCGGTGCTCGGTCGTCGTGTAGCTGATCGACTGGGCCTGGCCGCCGAGCCGCGCGATGTCCGACAGGCTGTTTTCGAAGGTGGTGTCGACGATCGCCTTCATCATCGCGATCGCCGGCGCCGAGTTCTCGGTGAACTGCGCGGCGAACGCCGCCGTTTCCTCGAGCAGTCCGCCCGTCGCGGCACGACGGTCGACCAGCCCGATCGACTCGGCCTCGTCGATCTCGACGGTGCGGCCGGAGTATATGAGTTCCTTCGACTTCTGCAGACCGACCCGCCGCGGCAGGAAGTACAGGCTGCCCCCGTCGGGGATGAGCCCGCGCTTGACGAAGGTGGCGCCGAACTTCGCCTCTGGCGCCGCGACGATGAAATCGCAGGCGAGCGCGACATCCATTCCCAGTCCCATTGCGGGCCCGTTCACCGCGGCGATGGTGATGACACTGGCGCCGTGAATCAGGGCGATCATCGCGGCGGTGCGGTGCTGGCGGTGCCAGCCGTCGATGGCGACGCTGCTCGGGTCGGCGTCGAGCCGCTTGCGCATCGAACGGACATCGCCACCCGCGCAGAACGCGCTCCCGGCGCCGGTGAGCAGGATGACCCGGATGTCCCGGTCGACTGCGAGCTCACCGAATTTCGTCATGAACTCCGCCCGCATCGCGTCATCGATCGCGTTGCGCTGGTCTGGCCGGTTGAACGTGAGCGTCGCGATGGACCCGGCGCGCTCAACGAGGATCGCGCTGTCGCCGGTCTGCTCGGCGGTCATCGAGAGAGCCCCGCCAGGTTGATGTACTTCAGCTCGAGCCAGTCGTCGATGCCGTACTTCGAGCCCTCGCGACCGAGGCCGGACTGCTTGATGCCGCCGAACGGCGCCATCTCGTTGGACACCCGGCCGGTGTTGATGGCGACCATGCCGGTCTCGAGCGCTTCAGAGACGCGGAAGACACGTCCGACATCGTGCGTGTACACGTACGCGACCAGGCCGTACTCGGTGTCGTTCGCGAGATCGATGACATCGTCTTCGTCCGCGAACGTGGCGATCGATGCTACGGGGCCGAATGTCTCCTCGTACCAGGGCAGCGAATCGCGGGGCAGGTCGGAGATGACGGTCGGCTCGTAGAAGGTGCGGCCGAGCTCGTGGCGGTGGCCGCCGGTGAGTACTCTGCCGCCCTTGTCGACGATGTCGGCGACGTGCCGCTCGACCTTGGCGACGCCGGCTTCGTCGATGAGTGGACCCATCTCGGTGCCGGCGGTGAAACCGTCGCCCACCTTCACGGCAGCGGCGCGGCGCACGAGCGCCTCGGTGAAGGCATCCTTCACGCCCTCCTGCACGAAGACGCGGTTCGCGCCGGTGCAGATCTGACCGCCGTTGCGGAACTTGGCCGAGACGACGCCGTCGATCGCTTTGTCGATGTCCGCGTCGTCGAACACGATGAAGGGCGAGTTGCCTCCGAGCTCGAGCGACAGCTTCTGGATGTTGCCGGAGGCCTGCCGCATGAGGATCTTGCCGACCTCGGTCGACCCGGTGAAGCTGAGCTTCCGCACCGTCTGGTTGGTCGTCAACTCGAGGCCGACGGCGGGCGGGTCGAGTGTCGTCACCATGTTGACGACTCCGGCGGGTACCCCCGCGCGCTCGCCGAGCGCCATGAGGGCGAGGGCGGTGAGCGGGGTCTGCTCGGCCGGCTTGAACACGATCGTGCAGCCGGCGGCGAGCGCGGGAGCCACCTTGCGGGTGATCATCGCTGCTGGGAGGTTCCACGGCGTGATGCCGCCGGTAACCCCGACGGGCTGCTTGATCACGATGATGCGGGCGTCGGCCGAGTTGGAGGGGATGACGTCGCCGTAGACTCGGCGGCCCTCCTCGGCGAACCAGTCGAGGAACGATGCGCTGTAGACGACCTCGTCGCGGGCCTCGCCTACGGGCTTGCCCTGTTCGGCCGATTCGATGATCGCGATGTCGTCCGCGTTCTCGCGAATGAGGTCGGCCCAGCGGCGGAGGATGCGCGAGCGCTCGATGGCGCTGCGGGAGCGCCAGGGGCCGAGGGCGCGTTCCGCCGCCTCGATGGCATCCTTCGTCTCCGCCGTTCCCATGGCCGGCAGCACGGCCAGCGTTGCGCCGGTCGACGGATTGGTCACGACCAGCCCGTCTCGCGCGGGGGCCGGAATCCACTCGCCGTCGATGTATGCCGCCTGCTTCATCAGGGTCGGATCGGCGAGGCGCGAATCGATGGCGATGTCGATACCGGTGGTCATGAGCCCTCCCTGGGCAACAGCGCCGCCAGGCCCCGCGCGGCACGCGAGGAGCTGGTGTACCAAGGCACATCGAGGGAGTTCAAAATCTCTTCGCTCGAGGGCGCGGGACTGGTATAAGTGTAGATCGCGATCGGGATGGTCGACCTGGCGACGAGTTGCTCGAGCGCCTCGCGGTCGCCGCTCAGGCGGCCGGCCGCCGACAGCGATGTGGCGAGAATCACGATGTCCACTTCGCCGGAGTCCACCATCACGCCGAGCGGCACGGCGAACGATCCGCCGGCCAAGAACTGGGCGGTGAGGTCGACCGGGTTGATCGGGGACCCGTAGCCGGGCATCAGGGAGACCAGCTCGTCGCGCGTGGCCTGGCTGAGCTGAGGGATCTCGAAGCCGGCATGGATGAAGGCGTCGGCGAGCCAGACGCCCGAGCCGCCCGAGGTGGTCATGACTCCGATCCGGCGACCGGCGGCGGGGCGCGACTTGACGACGGCCTGCAGCACATCGATCAGCTCGTCCATGTCGCCCGGGCAGAGCACGCCGGTCTCTTCGAACACCTTCGTGTAGTCGGCGGCGATCCCCGACGAGTGCCCGGTGTGGGCGAGGGCCGCGACGGATCCCGGCTCGGTGCTGCCGAGTTTCGCAACGATGAGGTGCTTGCCCGCAGCGCGCGCGTTCAGCGCGAGGGTGCGGAACCGCGCCAGGTCGCGCACTCCCTCCATCACCATGACGATCGCCGTGGTGTGGTCGTCGTCGACAAGGCCCTCGGCCAGTTCGACGGCATCGATGTCGAGTTCGTTGCCGGTGGTGATGATGTACGAGAAGCCGAGGCCGACCATGCTGCCCCACTGCGCAACGGCGAAGCCGACGCCTCCGCTCTGCGAGATCACGGCGATGTGGCCGTCAGCAAGTCGGGGGCCCGTTCGGTGCAGGTCGAGAACCGGGCTGAACGTGACGGGAGCCGAAGCGGGAAGGCTCGCGATCCCCTCGCAGTTCGGGCCGAGCACTCGCATGTCGCTCGTGGCGATGATCTCCTTCACGGACTCCGCGAGATCCGCGCCAGCGCCCATGCCCTCGCCGAACCCGGAGCTGATCACAATGGCAACGCCGACACCCACCTTGGCGCAGTCGCGCAGCACGGCGGGCACCAGTTCCGCCCGCACGGCGACCATCGCAACGTCGACCGGTTCGGGAACATCGAGGATGGAGGCGAGTGCTGGCACTCCCTGCACCGTCTGATGGTTCGCGTTGATCGGGTAGATGGCACCCGGGTAGCCGTGGCTGGTGAGAAAGCCGAGCGGCCGTCCGCCGAGCGCCTCGGGGTTCGTCGAGGCGCCGATGATGGCGACGCTTCGCGGGTGCAGGAGCAGCTCGGAGAGGCTGCGGGCCGTGGGCTTGGTGGAGTCCTGGCCGGTGATGATCGCGGTGTTGTCCATGGTCATGACCTCAGAGGTAGACCGAGTCGCCGAGGCCGCCAGTGAGGGCCAGGACTTCGCCGGTGAGCGAGACGGAAAGCGGGGAGGACAAAAAAGCAATGAAGTCGGCGATCTCTTCCGCACGCACCAGGCGACCGAGCGAAGTGCGCTCGGAGATCTTCGCGAGGTGCTCCTCGGGAGTGCGGCCGCGGCGCTCGGCCATTCTGGTCACCCGCGATTCGAAGCCCTTGGTCACCGTGGTGAACGGGTCGATGGCGTTCACAGTGATGTTGTCGCGCCCGAACTCCATGGAGAGGGCCTTGGTGAGATTCGCCACCGCGGCGTTGCGAGCGCCCGCGCCGATCGAGCCTGCTTCGCGGGCGGTGCTGCCGGCCATGTTGATGATCCGGCCGAAGTGGTTGGCCTTCATTGACGGCACGACCGCGCGGCACATGCGCATGATGCCGATGAACTTGTCTTCGAAGCCGCGGAGGATGAACTCGTCGGTGATGCCGTCGAAGTCCTCGCGGGCATTGCCGCTGACCTCGGCTCCGCTGTTGATCAGGATGTCGATGCCACCGAGTTCGGCGATCACGGAGTCGGTCATCGCCGTGACCGATTCCGCATCCCGCAGCTCCACCTGCACGGGAATGAGGCGGCCCGGCACATCACCCATGTCGGCGATGGCAGCCTTGGCGCGGTCGAGGTCACGACTGCAGACGACGGTCACGACGCCCTCCAGGGCGAAACGACGCGCCACCTCGAATCCGATGCCGGCGCTGCCGCCCGTGACGATCGCCCGTTTGCCCTTGAGTTGGAGGTCCATTTGTTCCGTTTCCTTCGCCGCGAGTGACTACTCCGTCACGCGGGCTGTTGTCGGTCCATCCGGTGACCTAACATCATCCGGACGACTGCATGTCTGTGAGTGATTGGTGAACACCCTATCATCAGGTCATCCGTATGTATTGATGAAATTTGAGCCACGACTTAGTGTGGTGACTGGCCAAGGATGGCCAAGGGAAAGTGAGCGCACGATATGGCTGAACTGACAGGGCGCGTCGCGCTGGTGACCGGCGGGGCGATGGGAATCGGCCGAGAAATCTGCCTCGATCTCGCGCGAGAGGGCGCCGCGGTAGTGGTGGTCGACCGCACGGATCCGGCGGAGACGGCCGCGGAGATCGTCGCGGCGGGCGGCCAAGCGCTCTCGGTCGCGGCGGATGTCACGTCCGAAGACGACATGGCTCGCGCGGCCGCTGCCGCCACCGAAACTTTCGGGGGCGTCGACATCCTGGTCAACAACGCCGGCATCTTCGCCTCCCTCCAGCCGAAGCCGTTCACCGAGATCGATCTCGGGGAGTGGCGCGCCGTCATGGAGGTCAACGTGCTCGGCGGGGTGATCGCCGCACGATCGGTTGTCGGCTCGATGCGCCAGCGCGGCGGCGGGAGGATCGTGAACATCGCCTCGACCACCGCCTTCAAGGGCGTCGCTTTTCTGCTGCACTACACGAGCAGCAAAGGCGCTGTGCTGGCAATGACCAAGGCGCTCGCGAAAGAACTCGGCGGCGACGGCATCCTGGTGAACGCGGTCGCACCCGGATTCACCGTGAGTGCCGGCGTTGAGGCGAACGCCGACCACGTGAACCGGATGCGGGACAACGCGCCGAGTTCACGATCGATCCAGCGCGAGATGGTACCGGGCGACATCGTCGGCGCCGTGCGCTTTCTGGCAGGGCCGTCGTCGGCATTCATCACCGGCCAGACGATCGTCGTCGACGGGGGAGCGTACTTCCACTGATGACTGATTCACTACTTTCCGGCCGCACGGCGGTCATCACCGGGGCCGCACAGGGCCTTGGCTACTCGATCGCCGAGGCCTTCGCGGCCGCCGGCGCGAAGCTGGTGCTCGGCGATCTCGACGAGAAGGCCGTGCAGGCCGCGGCCGAACGACTCGGCATCGGCGATCGGGCGATCGGTGTTCGCTGCAACGTCACGGATGCCGACGACGTCGCCGCGCTGGTGCAGTCCGCGATCGACGGCTTCGGTTCCCTCGATGTCATGGTCAACAATGCGGGTATCACCCGGGACGCGACCATGCGCAAGATGCCGGAGGACGACTTCGACCTGGTGATCCAGGTGCACCTCAAGGGCACCTGGCTGGGTACGAGGGCGGCGGCAGACGCGATGCGCACGCAGGGTCACGGTGGCTCGATCATCAACATGTCGTCGATCTCCGGCAAGGTCGGCAACCCCGGCCAGACCAACTACAGCGCGGCGAAGGCCGGCATCGTCGGGCTCACCAAGGCGGCGGCCAAGGAGGTCGGGTTCGCCGGCATCCGGGTGAATGCGATGCAGCCCGGCATTATCGAGACGCCCATGACGGCGGCGCTGTCGGAGGAGATCCGGGCGAGCCGTCTCGCCGACGTGCCTCTCGGGCGCTTCGGCCAGCCGGCCGAGGTCGCCCAGGTCGCGCTGTTCCTGGCCAGCGACATGTCGAGCTATCTCACCGGCATCACCATTGAGATCGCGGGCGGCCGGAACATCTGACTCCGCCTAGTACGGCAGCAGCGCACGTATCTCCGCGAGCTGGTCGGCATTGGTGTCCGCCTCCCAGCGCTTGGAGGTGCTGTCGACCTTCTGCAGGCCGAGGTCGTCAAAGCCGAGATCGACCAACTGCTGAATGCGCTCCGCCGCGGCTTCGGGGGGACAGCGCAGGGTGAACGGCGCATCCTCGTCGACGGGCTGGTAGGGCGCGGTGAGGTCGACGGGGCAGGTGCCTACCATCGCCCGCGTACCACCCAGGTCCCGGTAGCGGGAAATCGCATCCCTGATCACTTTCAGGCTGGTCCGGGCAGCAGAGCAGATCCAGCCGTCGTAGTCGCGTACAGCCCGCTTGAGCGAGATCTCGCTTCCCCACGCGCCGAGCATGACGGGCGGGCCGCCCGCCGTCTCCGGCCACGGGTTCAGGTACGCGTCGGCGACCTGCTCGCCGTGAGTGAGCGCGCGCACCGTGCCGGCAATCTGGTGCAGTCGGGTGAACCGTTCCTCGAACGGGATGCCGCCCAGCGCGAGCGAGACGTCATTCGACCCCGCCCCTACGCCGAACGCAAACCTCGCGTTGCTGACGAGTTGCAGGCTCATCACCCGTTGCGCCAGCTCGAGCGGGTTGCGGAATGGGACGATGTAGACAGCGGTGCCCAGGGTCACCCTCGTCGTCGCTGCCGCGGCGATCGCGAGCCACACCATCGGGTCGGGGCGGGGCTGCACCTCGGGCACAAGGGAGTCGGGCTGCCAGATGGCGTCGAACCCGGCGTCCTCGATCATTTTCGCCCGGGCGGTGATGCCGCGTGCGTCGAGCGGTGCGCCCGCCTCGTCGCGATACGACAGGTTGATTCCGAGTCTCATGTGCGTGCTCCTTTGGTTAGTCGAGGTCTTCGCGAGCCCACACCGGGCTCGCGGAACCGAAGGGTTCGCCCGGGCGATCCCAGTACTGGGGCGCGCCGGGGATGTCGATCGGGGGCGCGAGTCGATGGGCGGGTCCGCGCGGTGTTGCAACCGGGAGCTTCTCCCACGGGGCGTCCTCGAGATTCGCGGGTCGGGTGTCGCCATCGGGGGCGGATGCCATGAGATGGCTCGCGGTCCCGACCAGTGAACATCGCCAGCGTGATCCCTCGCCGGTCGCCAGCCGGTGCGTCAGCCCACGTATCGCGGCGGCGGCCAGCAGGTGCCCGGTGCCGTGGTCGAGTGCCTGCACGGGAAGCAATTGCGGCGCATCGGACCGAGCCCAGCGCTGGTTCTCGACGGCCATCCCGATCGCCATTTCGACGAGCGTATCGAAGCCGCGACGATCCCGCCACGGTCCGCTCCAGCCATACGCGGTGAGCGTTGCCTCGATCAGGCCCGGTCGCGCGAGGCGTCGAGCTTCGGCGCCGAGACCCAGGCGTTCGAGAACGCCGTCGCGGTAGCCGTGCACAAAGACGTCACAGTCCGCCAGCAGGCCGAGAAGGGTCGCCCGCCCCGCGGGGGTCTTGGCATCCACCCGTGCGCAGCGCTTGCCGAGCGTGACGAGAACCGACCCGCGAGGTTCGTCGTACCCGGGCGGATCGATCCGCAGCACCTCTGCGCCGTAGGAGGCAAGAAAGCGGGTGGCCATGGGGCCGGCGAGCACGCGCGTCATGTCGAGCACCCGGATGCCGGCGAGCGGCCGGTCGGCGAGCGGGCGCCAGGTGTGCTCGCGCTCGCCCGTGTCGACGATCCGATCGACGAGCGGCGCGCCGGCGACCGCGGCAGCCTGGGGGTGCTCGGCCCATTCGTCCACGCTGCGCGCCATCGCCACGGCCCCGCCAGCATCCGCGAGCGTGTCCTCGGCCTCCTGGCCAGCAAGTTGCGCGATCCGTGCCGCAACTGCGGCCCGATCGGGCGCGCAGTCGAGGGCGCGCAGCACCGGCACGCTGTGCTGCGGGTAGTTCATCTGCATCCGAAGCCAGCGCCCGTCGGCGGTGGGGTACTCGCCGGTCAGCGTGTTGCCCTCCGCTTGCTGCCATCCGCCGATCGGCCGGTTGACGCGACCGAACCAGGCAACGGAGCGGGTGCGGTCCACGGTGGGGACGGCGTCGGGCAGCCCAGCGGACCCGAGCAATTCGGAGACCGCGACACCGGCGGCGGCGATGCTCGCCGAAGCGAATGCGGTCACCGGGTAGCGCGATGGCACAGAGCCGGCGCCGGTGAAGGTGACGCGGTTCTCGATGCCCGGTTCGCCGTGAAGACGACCCCACAGTTCCGACAGCTGTGCGCTTGCCGCGTCCGAGTCACCGAGTTCGGGGATATCCATCGCCTTGCCACCAATCGCCTCCGCGACCACCTCGTCGCGCTTCCCATCAAGAATACATATGGAGATACGGCCTTGCGTACAACCTGCTGACCGCCATATCCTCTCCTACACCGCACCACACTGCAACTGCTCAAGGGAGACCAGTAAATGCCTATCGTCAACAAACGAACGGTGGCCATCGCGGCGACCGTCGTCGCCATATCGCTGGCGCTTGTCGGATGCTCGACAAGCGCCAAGCCGGCTGCCAGCGCGTCGGCCGGAACGCCGGTGAGCGGCGGATCGATCACCGTCGGCGGCTTCGTGGCCGGTGGCCTCGACCCGGGAGTGCCGACCTTCTCGCTGCAGTCGGCGGGCTTCGTGGCTCCGATCTTCGGATCGCTGTTCACCGAACCGACCAAGACCGGCGGCAAGTACCTGCCCAACCTGGCGAGCGGCTACAAGTACAGCGCTGACCAGCTCACCCTGACCGTGTCGCTGCGATCCGGACTGAAGTTCTCCGACGGCACTCCGCTCGATGCGACCGCGGCCGCCTGGAACCTCAACCGGTACGTCACGAACAACACGCGGGAGAAGACGTTCTTCTTCAACGTGACGAACATCAAGGCGAGCGGCGACACCGACGTGGTCATCACGTTCTCGGCGCCGAACTCGCTCCTGCTCGACGCGATGGCGACCAGTTCGACCGGGTACATGGTGTCTCCGACGGCGCTGCAGAAGGCGGGCGCGAACGCGTTCAACAACGTGCCGGTCGGTGCGGGCCCGTTCGAGGTGGTGTCCGACAATAACGGACAGCAGCTGGTGCTGAAGAAGAACCCCGAGTACTACGACGCGAAGCACGTCTATCTCGACGGGATCACCTACCTGAACACGGGCGCCGACCCGGCGACGGCCCTGGTCGCGCTGCAGTCCGGCTCGATCCAGTCGGTCGACTGGCCCGGCACGTACACGTCGCCGGCGGTTCTGTCGGGCGCCACGAAGGCAGGCTTTCCGCTGATCGAAGGCCCGAACCTGCGAACGGCGTTCCTGCCGATCAACACCTACTCGGCACCGTTCAACAGCCTCGCGGCCCGACAGGCGATCTCGTACTGCATCGACCGTGATTCGATCGCGAAGAACGTGACCCAGGGCTACACGACCCCGGCCTTCGTTCTCTCGGGGTCGGAAAGCACCGCGCTGCCCGGCGGCTGGCAGGACGGCAAGAAGCTCAACCCGCTGCAGTACAGCGTGTCGAAGGGCAAGGCGCTCGTGAAACAGCTCGGCGGCCTGTCGTTCACCATCACGACGAGCATCAACTCGGCCGTGCTGACCGCCCTGCAGCAGGAGTGGGCCGCCTGCGGCATCGACGCGAAGATCGACATCACCCCGGCCTACATCTCCGACCTGCAGTCCGGTAACTACCAGATGTCGTTCACCATCAACGTCAACGCCAGCACCAACCCCGCTGCGTCGACGAACTACCTCGACCCCACCACGCCCAACAACAAGTTCGGGTGGAACGACGACGCGATCTACCAGCAGGTTCTCAAGGCGAAGGCGACCACGAACATCGCGGACTCGACCAAGCTGTGGCACAGCATCTGGACGGGACTGACGAAGCAGGGGTTCGTGATCCCGATCGTCTCGGCCGGCGACTATGTCGCGAGTTCACCCAAGCTGAAGGACGTGCAGAACCTGCATAACTTCGGTGACTACACGCACGCCTACCTGACGAAGTAACCGACTAACACGAGAACGGCGCTCCCGGTCGACCCGGGGGCGCCGTTTTCGTGACCATTGGAGCCGCGTTCCTCGACGGTGAAAATCTGTCTAGAGATACGGCCTTGCGTACAACCTGCTGACTGACTTATCATCGACCCCACACCCGCACCACACTGCAACTGCTCAAGGGAGATCAGTAATGCCAATTGTCCATAAACGATCACTAGCCATCGCGGCCACCGTGGTCGCTGTATCGCTTGCCCTCGTCGGATGCTCGACGAGCAAGCCGGCGCCGACCAGCTCGGCGAGCACGCCGGTCTCCGGTGGCTCGATCACCGTCGGCGGTTTCGTCGCCGGCGGCCTCGACCCCGGGCAGGTGAGCTTCTCGTCCCAGTCCCTCGGATTCGCCGCGCCGATCTTCGGCAGCCTGTTCCTCGAGCCCACCAAGACGGGCGGCAAGTACCTGCCGAACCTGGCCAGCGGCTACAAGTACACGAACGGCGGCCTCGACCTGACGGTCACACTGCGCAAGGGCCTGACGTTCTCGGACGGCACGCCCCTCGACGCGACCGCTCTCGCCTGGAACCTGAACCGCCACATCCTCAACGGAACGCGTGAGAAGCAGTTCGACATCGACGTGACCAGCATCAAGCCGGTCAGCGGAAGCGACGTCAGCGTCGACATCACGTTCTCGCAGCCGCAGTCCCTGCTGCTCGACGCGATGGCAACCTCCTCGACGGGATTCATGGCCTCCCCGACCGCGTTCGCGAAGCTGGGCGCGAACGCGTTCAACAACGCGCCGGTCGGCGCCGGCCCGTTCGAGATCGTGTCGGACAACAACGGCCAGCAGCTCGTGCTCAAGAAGAACCCGAGCTACTACGACGCCAAGCACGTCTACCTCGACGGCCTGACCTACCTCAACACCGGTACGGATGCCCAGTCCGCACTCGTCGCGCTGCAGGGCGGCTCGATCCAGGCGGTCGACTGGCCCGGAACGTACACGTCACCGGCGGTTCTCGCTGGCGCCAAGACTGCGGGATTCCCGCTGGTCGTCGGCCCGAACCTGCGCGTGCTGATCCTCCCGATCAACACATACCAGGCGCCGTTCAACACGCTCGCGGCTCGGCAGGCGATCTCGTACTGCATCGATCGTGAGACGATCGCGAAGAGCGTCACGCAGGGCTACACGACTCCCGCCTTCGTTCTCTCCGGCTCCGAGAGCACGGCGCTGAGCAGCTGGCAGGAGGGCAAGAAGCTCAACCCGCTGCAGTACAGCGTCTCGAAGAGCAAGGCGCTCGTGAAGCAGCTCGGCGGCCTGTCGTTCACCATCACGACGAGCATCCAGTCGCCAGTTCTGACCGCTCTGCAGCAGGAGTGGGCAGCCTGTGGCATCACGGCGACGATCAACATCACGCCGGCCTACCTGGCCGACATCCAGGCCGGCAACTACCAGATGTCGTTCACGGTCAACGTCAACGCCAGCACCAACCCCGCTGCGTCGACCAACTACCTGGACCCGACCTCGGCGAACAACAAGTTCGGCTGGGCCGACCCGTCGATCAGCGCGCTCGTCACCCAGGCGAAGACCACGCCAGACATCACGGCGTCCACGAAACTGTGGCACCAGATCTGGACCGGCCTGACCACCCAGGGCTACATCGTTCCCGTGGTTTCCGCGGGTGACTACGTGGCCACCTCGCCGAAGCTCCACGGTGTGCAGAACCTGCACAACTTCGGTGACTTCACCAACGCCTGGCTGAGCAAGTAACCCAGCCGACGAACTGACGACGCCCCCGGGGAAACCCGGGGGCGTCGTTCGTCTCTCCCGAGTGGTCACCGCAACTCGAATTCGTTAACGTATAGTTGACCGTACAACCAGTTCAATGAGGAGTTTGGATGAGCGCCACAGGTCGCGTCGTAGAGCAGTCGATCCGCGAAATCGCGGGTGAGCAATGGGCGGCGCTCGGCGGCAGCGCGATCGCCGCGGACGCCGTGATCACCGCGGGTCCCCTCTTCGCCGGCCCGTTCGGCGTGTCGCAGCTCGGAGCGGCATCCTTCGTCACCGTCGGCAACGCCGTCGCTGAACTGCTCGCCGCTGCGGGTCACCCGACACCCGTGGTCTCAGTCGACGTGGGAGTCACGACCGCCGTGCTGTCGAAGCCGGCCCCGTCGATCCCGGACGGCTGGGACCGCCCGACGCCATGGTCCGACGTCTCGCTCGACTACCCGACCGCGGACGGGCGCTGGGTGCGGCTCCAGGCGAACTACCCCCACCTTCGCAAGGCGGTCAGCACGGCGCTCGGCGCCGAGGAGACCCCCGAGGCCTTCGCCGCGGCCTTCGCGAAACTCGACGCCGATGTCGCCGAGCAAATGATCGTCGACGCCGGCGGAGCCGCCGCCGCGAGCCGCACCATGGAGGAATGGCGGAAGCTCCCGCAGGGGATCGCCGTCGCATCCGAACCGCTGGTCGATGTCGTCGAGGCCGGTCCGTCCGTGTCCGACTGGAGGCCGCGGGCCGACCGCCCGCTGAGCGGCATCAAGGTGCTCGACATCACGCGAGTGCTTGCCGGCCCAACGGGCACACGCTTTCTCGCCGGGCTCGGCGCGGAGGTGCTGCGCATCGACCCGGCCGGGTACGCGGAGCCACAGGGCGGCAGCGGCGGTGACCTGATGCTGGGCAAGCGGTGTGCCAATCTCGAACTCGACACCCCGGAGGGCAAGGCCCGGTTCCTGGAGCTGCTCGCCGATGCCGACATCTTCGTGCACGGGCTGCGCGCCGGAGCGCTCGACGGCCTCGGCCTCGGCGCCGAAGTGCGCGCTGCGGCCCGCCCCGGTCTCATCGAGGTGACCCTCAACGCGTACGGCTGGTCCGGCCAGTGGGCCGAGCGTCGCGGATTCGACACCCTCGTGCAGACGAGCGCCGGCTACTCGACCGCGAGGATGGCGCACGAGGGGGCCTCATCGCCGAAGCTGCTCGCGGCGCAGGTTCTCGACATCGGCACCGGCTATCTCATCGCCGCGGCGGCCATCCGCGGGCTCACCCGGCGCCTGAACGAGGGCATCGGTTCGACCTGGCGGCTCGCGCTCGCGCGCAGCATCCGTCACCTGCTGCCTCAGGAGACTGTCTCTTCCGACGACGAGGTGGTGCTGCCGGTCACCGGACCGCTCGATCCGCTGCTGCACTGGACGCCGGCCGGCCCGGTGCATCGCCTGCAGGTGCCGGTGAGCATTGACGGGGCGCCCGTCTACTGGGAGTACCCGGGCGACCCATACGGGTCCGCCACACCGATGTGGGTGACCGAACCAACCTTCGGTCGTTGAGGAGCACGAGACAATGGCACTGCGTATAGGAATCGGACTTCCGTTCACCGATGGGGCAGGCGATCCGCACGACGCCGCCTCGCTCGGGGAGCGTGCGCGCTGGATCGAGGAGGCCGGCTTCAGCGGCATCTGGATGGGCGACGCGTCGTTCCGCGGTCTCGCCACCTGGCCGGACCCCTGGCTCTGGATGGCCGCCGCCGCCGCCGTGACGTCGCGGGTCGAGCTCGGCTTTGCCGCACTGCAACTTCCGCTGCGGCATCCGGTCGACAACGCACAGCGTTTGATGACGCTTCAGACACTCTCCGACGGGCGCCTTTCGGCGGGGGTCGCGCCCGGCTCGACCGCCGCGGGCTTCGAGGCGATGGGCGAGTCGTTCGAGGGTCGCTTCGCGAAGTTCCAGGCCGACATGACCACCATCAGGGCGCTCAATCACGGCGAGGAGGTCAACGGTGCCGACCTGTCCCCGTGGCCGGTCGTGCCGCAGCCGCGCTTCCTGCTCGCCGCATGGGCGGGCGGCAAGATGCTCGAGCGAGCGGTCACCGAGTACGACGGATGGCTCTGCTCTGCCGGGCGCACCACGGTGAAGACGATAGTCGAGGGGTTGAAGCGCTACCGCGACCTCGGCGGCGAGCGCGCGCTGGTGGCGAGCTGTTCGGCAGACCTCACCGCGAGGGACGTGCCGATGGGCGACGACGACCCGTTCAGCCTGCGCTGCTCGCCAGAGGAGGCCGCCGACCGGCTGGCCTGGATCGCCGACCAGGGTTTCGACGACATCCTGATCAACATTCGCGACGGCCGTTCGCCGGGGCCGTTCGACAGCGACTTGGAGCACGACAAGCTTCTCGAACTGCGCTCGCTCTACGAACCGGCCGCGGCGTACACCAAGGCCGCCAGGTGAGTGGGGCGACCCCGGCGGAGTTGCTTGACGACATTCTCGCGACAGTCGGCGAGCCCGCTGCCGGGGGTGCCGTGACGTTCAACGGGGTCGACCCCGTGCTCCCGACGGCGTTCAAAATGGGCGAGCTCGGTGCCGCTTCGATCGGTGCCGCCGCGCTGCAAGTCGGAAGAATGCACGCCGAGCGTACGGGTGTCGAACAGGATATCGAGGTCGACGTCGAGGCGGCGGCCGTTGCGATGCGCAGCTCCCGCCAGCTCGTGGTCAACCCGCCGCTGATCGCTCCGGCACTGCACACGGTCGGCACCTACCGCACCGGCGACGGACGATACCTGTTCACCCAGAGACTCTTCCCGCACCACTTCGAGCGCCAGCTCGAGGTTCTGGGATGCCGCGCAGACGAGGCTGAAATCGCCGCGGCGATAGCGAAGCGCTCGGGCGCTGAACTCGAGGAGGCCATGGTCGCCAACGGCGCATCGGCGGCTCTCGTGCGCACCCGGGGGGAGTGGGAACAGCTTCCGCAGTCGTCGGCCGTCGCATCGTTGCCGCTGATGGAGATCACCCGCATCGGTGACGCCGACCCGATTCCCCTGCCGGGCGGTGAGCGACCGCTCTCCGGGCTTCGTGTTCTCGATGTCACCCGCGTGCTCGCAGGCCCGACCGCCGCCCGCACCCTCGCGGAGCAGGGCGCAGACGTGCTGCGCATCTCCTCCGCCCTGATGCCCGACGACCGGCGCATGATGATCGACACCGGCCACGGCAAACGATCCACCGTGCTCGACCTGCGCACAGCGCCCGACCTCGCCACGCTGCGCGGGCTCGTCGCCGGCGCCGACGTGTTCTCCCAGGGTTACCGGCCGGGGGCCCTCGCGGCGCTCGGACTGTCTCCGGAGGAGCTCGCCGAGATGCGGCCCGGTATCGTGGCCCTCTCGTTCTCCGCCTTCGGGCGCCTCGGGCCGTGGAGCGGACGCCGCGGCTTCGACAGCATCGTGCAGTCGGTGAGCGGCATCAGCCTGGAAAACGGCGATGGCGAGAAGCCTCGCTCTCTTCCGGCCAACCCGCTCGACTACATCACCGGCTACCTCGGTGCATTCGGCGTGCTGGCAGCGCTGCGGCGTCGTGCGCGGGAGGGTGGGAGCTATCACGTGCAGGTCTCGCTGGCGCAGGCCGGCCACTACCTCTACGGGCTGCCCCGCACCGATCGAGCGCTCGCGGACACCCGCCCGGCCGAACCGACACCCGAGCAGGTGCAGCGCTTGTCTCTGCACCGGCAGAGTGAGTTCGGTGAGCTGAGCTACCTCGCGCCGGTTGCCCGGTTCTCGAAAACGCCCGCGGAGTGGGCTCTGCCGAGTGTGCCGGCCGACCACGATGCAGCTCGGTGGGCGTAATCGGCCATGGCTCGACAGCGATTAAATCATATGGTTGTATTGACGTTTAGACACGTTGACGGCGTACCGCCGTCGATCGTGCACAACGGTGTGCCGCGCCCGGTCGGGCGTGCAGAAAGGACCGACGTCGCATGAGGTTGGGTATCAATATGCCGTTCACGGACGACAACGGCGTGCCGCTCGATGCCGCGGCCGTCGGCTCGCGGGCGAAGATGGTCGAGGATGCCGGATTCGACGGTATCTGGCTCCAGGACTCGATGGATCCGGGCCAGTGGCGCCCGGACGGCCTGCAGTGGCTGCTTGCCTGCGGCGTCACGACGACCACGCTCGAACTCGGTTTCGCGATCTACCTGCTGCCGATCCACAACCCGGTCGACATGGCGCAGCGCGCGCTCACCCTGCAGGCGCTGACTGACAATCGGTTCACGCTCGGCGTAGGGGCGGCATCCCGTCCCCAGCCGCACGCCTCGATGGGCACCGACTATGAGAAGCGCTTCAGCAAGCTGTATCACGACGTGGATGTCGTGCGCCGGCTGAGCCGCGGCGAAACGGTCGGCGCCGCCAACCTGAGCCCCTGGGATTCGGTCAAGGGTGGTCCGCGAATTGCCCTCGGCGCCTGGTTCAACGAGAAGTCGCTTGCCCGCGCGGCGAACGAGTACGAAGGCTGGATCTGCTCGGCCGGCCGCACGAGTTTCAACGTCATCACCGAAGGCCTGAAGCGCTACCGCGATCTCGGCGGCACGCGGGCGATCGTGGCGACCATCTTCACCGATCTCGAGGAGGAGGGCACGCCCTTCGACCCGGACGGCCCCTTCAACCTCAAGTGCCCGCCGGAAGAGGCGGCCCGCCGGCTCCAGCTGCTGGCGGATGCCGGCTTCGACGACGCGCTGATCATGTTCTCCAACCGCGCCAAGGGTGTGCCTCGCAAAGAGACCGACTACTCGATGGACGAGCTCGTCCAGCTGAGAAGCATGGTCGATCTCGATCCGCGCCGGCCATGGGATGCCCGGGAGACCGTCAATGCGTAGTGTTGCCCTCGTGCCCGGGCGGTGGACTCGATGTTGAGGATGATCCTGGGGCGGCTGCCCCAGATGGTGATCGTGGTGCTCGGCACCGGGTTTCTCGCGTTCTCGATCATGTTCGTGCTACCGGGCGATGTCGTCCGCTCGATCCTCGGTGACAACTACACTCCGCAGGCGGCCGCGCAGATCAGCGCGCAGCTTCATCTCAACCAGCCCTTCCTCATCCGCTACTTCAGCTGGCTTGGTGACTTCGTCACCGGCCAGCTGGGCACCTCGCTGATTCCACCGCACCAGCAGGTCTCCGACCTGCTCGGCCAGGCCCTGTTGCCGACCGGTGAAATGCTGCTGTTCGGCCAGATCATCGCGATCGTGCTCGGTGTCGGCCTCGCCGTGCTCTCGGTCGCCAGCCGTAACCGGGTCGTCGACCGAATCGTGCAGGCCATCGCCCTGGTCTGCTCGTCGATCCCCGGCTTTGTGCTCGGCCTGCTGCTGCTCGAGCTGCTCGCTGTGCAGTTCCAGCTCGTGTCACCCCGCGGCTGGGTCGCACCGGCGGACGGTGGATGGGGCGAGAACATCTCCCACATCCTGTTCCCGAGCCTCATCCTCGGCCTGTTCACCTTCCCGGTGATGATGCGGGTGTTCCGCGCGGAACTCGTCAGCCAGCTCGACGACGAGGACTACGTCACGCTCGCTCGGCTCAAAGGAATCAGCACTGGCCGGCTGATCTTCCGTCACGTGCTGCGTAACTCGTCATTCGGCCTGCTCACTGTCGTTGGAATCAACGTCGCTCGGCTCGTCGGCGGGGTGGTGGTGATCGAGGCCATCTTCGGCATTCCCGGAATGGGAACGCTGATCAAGAACTCGGTGCAGCAGCACGACACCCCTGCCGCCCTGGCCAGCATCACCTTTGTGGCGATCTTCGTGGTCGTCGCGAACCTTCTCGTCGATATCGCATACGCGATACTCGATCCCCGCGTGAGAGACGCCGCATCATGACAACTGCAACCCCCACGAACACGTCGATGATCCCGACCTCCAAGCGCGGTCCGCGCCTGAGGCTCTATCGGGCGCGGGCATACCGCAAACCCTCGGTCATCGTGCCGGCGGCGATCCTGCTCTTCATCCTGCTCGCCTGCTTCGCCGGACCGACGCTCTTCCATCTGCCGAAGCCCAGCGTCGGAAACCTCTCCGACTACCTGCTCCCGATCGGGAGCCCGCATCACCTGCTCGGCACCAACACGCTCGGCAACGACATGCTGTCGCAGCTGCTGGTCGGCGGGCAGATCACGATCATCGTGTCGGTCGGGGCCATGGCGCTCGGGCTCGTGTTCGGCACCCTGATCGGCATGATCGCCGGGTACTACGAGCGGATCGTCGGCGCGGTGCTGATGCGCATCCTCGACATCATCTTCGCGTTCCCCGACATCATCCTCGCGGTGGCCATCGCCGCGTACCTCGGTCCGAGCGTGATCAACACCATCTGGGCGATCGGGTTCTTCAACATCGCCGGGTTCGGCCGCATCGCACGGGCACAGACGCTCCGGGTGGTGCGCATGGACTTCATCGTCGCGGGCCGTTCGAGCGGCATCTCGGGGTTCAGCATCCTCTGGACGCACATCTGGCCGAACATCGCCGGCCGGGTGTTCGCCTACGCACTCATCGCACTCAGTTACGCGATGATGGCGGAGGCATCGCTCAGCTTCCTCGGACTCGGAGTTCCGATCCCGACCCCCAGCTGGGGCAACATAATCGGCTCCAACCAGAGCTACATGTCGCTCGCGCCCCTGCTGATCGTGATGCCGGCGATCCTGCTGTTCGCCACTATCGCGTCGGCCAACCTGCTGGCCGACGGCCTGCAGGAGAAGCGGGCGTCGACCATTGAGTGACGCGGCAGCGAGTGAGACAGCAGTGAGCGAAAGCGGTGCAGCGATGCCAGAGCGCCTGGTCGATGTCGAGAACCTGACAGTGCGGGTGTCCGGCCGTGAGGGGATGCCGATCCTCGACTCGGTCTCGATCACCGTCGAGGCGGGCAAGATGACCGCGCTCGTCGGCGAGTCCGGCGCCGGCAAGTCGATGACCACGAAAGCGATCCTCGGCATTCTCGACGATCGCCTGTTCGACGTCAGCGGCCGTATCGAGGTGTGCGGCGAAGACGTCAGTGCGATGAAGACGAAACAGCGGCGCCAGTACATTTCCCGCGTCGCGGCCCTCGTCTTCCAGAACCCGACGCGTGCGCTCAACCCGACGATGCGTATCGGGCCGCAGATCGCCGAAGCGACCCGATTCGCCCCGGACGGCCCTCACCTCTCCGACAAAGCGGCTCACGATCGTGCCATCGAGCTGATGAAGCAGGTCGGCATCGCGGCACCCGAGGAGCGCTACTTCGCCTTCCCCCACCAGATGTCCGGAGGAATGAAGCAGCGCGCGGTCATCGCCATCGCGCTCTCGCTGAACCCGAAGGTGCTGTTCTGCGACGAGCCGACATCCTCGCTCGACGTGACGACACAGGCCCTCATCATGGACCTGCTCGACGAGCTGCGCGCACGTCTCGGCCTCGGCATCCTGTTCATCACGCACGACCTTGTGCTTGCCGCATCGCGGGCCGACACGGTGCAGGTGCTGCACTCGGGTCGCGTCGTCGAGAAGATGCCGGTGGACGATCTCTTCCAGCGGGCCGCGATGCCGTACACGCGCGACCTGATCGCGCGGGTTCCCGGCTTCGGCGGCGACGAACCGCGACCGACCATGATCCCGCTCGAGGTTGCGTCCCCGGCGCACGCCTGCAGCTATGTGGGCGAGTGCGCGTTCCGGCAGGGAATCTGCGGAACTCAGGTGCCGCCCCTCGCCGAGATCGAGCCCGGCCATCTGGCCCGATGCTGGTTCCCGGTCGGGCATCCGCCGCTCGACCAGTCGCTGGCGACCGCACACGAGGGAGCTTCCATTGGCCGCTAGGAACATCGGATCGGTAAACAGCCCGCACCAGTCCTCGGGCGAACCCCTGCTCGTCGTCACGAACCTGGTGCAGGAATTCAGCGTGCCCAAGCGCGGTTCGCTGCGGAACGCGACAGTCTCGGCGGTCGCCGACGTCAGCTTCGTCGTGGACCGAGGTGAAACTCTCGCGATCGTGGGCGAGACGGGCTCCGGCAAGACCAGTCTCGCGCGCACGCTGCTCGGCGCACCGCCGCCCAAAAAGGGTGGCATCACGATCGACGGGCACGACGTCACGAAGCGCAATCGTGCGACGAGAAAGGCCCAGAGCCGGCTCGTGCAGATGATCTTCCAGGACCCGTCATCGGCGCTCGACCCCACCTGGAGTGTGCAGCGCATCGTGTCCGAGCCGCTGCAGAAGCTCGGGCTTTCCCGCCAGGAACGCGACGATCGGGTGGCGGACACGCTCAGGCGCGTCGGGTTGAACCCGGAGCGCCACTCCCGCCGGCGCCCGTCGGAGCTCTCCGGCGGCCAGCAACAGCGGGTCGCGATCGCGCGCGCACTGGTCGGCCGTCCGGCCCTCACCGTGCTCGACGAGCCGGTGACCGCCCTCGACGCGGCGACGCAGTCGCAGGTGGTGGAGCTTCTCGCGGAACTCAAGAACGAATTCGGCCTCACCTACCTGCTGATCGCCCACGACCTCGCGGTCGTGCAGCAGCTGGCGGATCGCGTCGCGACGATGTACCTCGGCAAGATCTGCGAGGAGGCCTCGGTCGCTACTCTCTTCAGCACGCCAGCGCACCCGTACACGGCGGCGCTGCTCTCGGCCATACCGTCCTTCACTCCAGATGAGCGCCCGCGACTGCGGCTCCTCGGCGAACCGCCGTCGCCGATCGACCCGCCGACTGGATGCCGCTTCCGCACGCGCTGCGCGTTCGCCCAGGAGGTCTGCGCGACGGTCGAACCGAGGCTGCGCGAGGTCGCGCCCGGCCAGAATGTCGCGTGCCACTTCCCGCTCGGCGCCGACGGCACCCCGTCGACGACCGTCCCGGCGCCCGAAAGTCTTGGCACTGTAGCGTGAGCGATTGGCGCGCGGCCGCGGAGGGCGAGAGTCCGCAGTCGGCGCCGGCGGGCTGGGCGGCCGTCGTCGACCCGAGCCGGTACGCACAGGCGGCCGGCTTCGTGCGCATCAGTGGTCCCGCCGACCAGGACGCCGCGGCCGCGAAGGCCGTCAGCGCCCAGCGATCGTGGGCGGCACTCCCCGCCGAGGCGCGCGCCGATCGGCTGCGTGCCGCAGCCGACGCGATCGATGCGGGTGCCCTGGTGCTCGCCCCCATGCTCTCCCGCGAAGTGGGCGTCACGCTTGCGGTGGCCGAGCGCGAAGTCGGTTCTGCGGCCCGCGCTTTTCGGGTGATGGCCGATCACGTCATCGCCCTGCTCGGTGGAACCGCCGAACCGACCGGTGCGGTGCGCGTCGGCCGACGCCCGTACGGCGTGGTGGCCTGCATCGTTCCGTGGAACGCGCCGGTCGTGCTGACCGCGCAGAAGATCGCACCGGCGCTCGCCGCGGGCAACGCGGTGATCGTCAAGCCGTCGCCGTTCGCGCCTCTGGCCGTCACGGCGATGATGCACGTCATCGACACCGTGCTTCCCGGGCTCGCGCAGGTGGTCAACGGCGGAGGCGAGGTCGGCGACGCCCTCCTGCGGCATCCGTCGATCTCCAAGATCTCGTTTACCGGGGGTGGCGCGACAGCCCGGTTCATCATGCGCGCGGCGGCCGAACGACTGGTTCCCGTGCAGCTCGAGCTGGGTGGTAACGACGCCGCGATCGTGCTCGACGACGCCGACCCGGTGGCGACCGCTCGCGGCATCGCGAACTCGGCCTTTCGCCGTGCGGGCCAAATCTGTTTCGCAATCAAGCGCGTGTACCTGCCGCGGGCGCGGGCGGCCGAGTTCGGCGACGCCCTGGTCGCCGTGGTCGACGAACTCTCCGTCGGCTCGGCGCACGATGCCCGTTCGGGCATGGGTCCGGTCAATAACGCGGGCCAGCACGAGCGCATCGCTGGTCTCGCAGATCGCACTCGCGCCGCCGGCCGCCGCGTCATCGACCTTGGCGTTCCTCTGGACGCATCAACCTGGGACGAGGGCTATTTCCTGCGACCTCGTCTCGTGCTCGACGCCGAGCAGTCGGACGAGCTCGTGTCGGTGGAGCAGTTCGGTCCGCTGTTGCCGCTCGTCTCTTACGACAGCGATGAGCAGGCGCTGGCCTTCGCCAACGACAGTGAGTACGGCCTCGGTGGCTCGGTCTGGTCAGCGGATGTCGAGCGCGCTACGGCGCTGGCCCAGCGCCTCGAGACCGGCGTCTCGTTCGTGAACGCACACGTGCAGTCCGACGAAGCGCACCGCTTCATGCCCTTCGGAGGCGTGAAGCAGAGCGGCATCGGCTGGGAAAACTCGCCCGCGGGTATCGCGGAGTACCTGCAGTTCCACAGCGTGGACATCCACGCGGCCGTTTAGTCCACTGCATTAGTCCACTGCGGCTTAATCCAGCCAGTTCACGTCCGGCTCGGCGTCGAGCCTCAGCAGCCGATCGGCCGTAGCGGACGCGCTCGTCCCGAGCACCGGCGAGGCCAGCGCGATGAACTTCTCACGCAGATTCGCCTCCTGGGCGACCAGGTCGGATGACGGGATCGAACTGTCCGCGTGGCCGTCGAGCTGCGCGCCGTCGGTGGTCTGGATCGCGACGTAGGAGTTCTGGCGTGCCACATCCGGATCCGCCCTCACCTCGATTCGCGCCATCATGTCGAGGAAATCGGCGTCGTGCACCCGTGAGTCGGAGAAGGTGGCGGGGTCGCCCGTGTTGTCGCCGAGCAGGGTCATCGCGGTGGTCGCGCGAACACTGAACTTCGCCTGGAGGCCGTTGTCGGGGTAGTCGAACCGGCAGATGCGCTGGGAGATCGGGTTCACCCGAACCAGCACGCTTCCGACCGAGAGATCGCGGGCCCCGTCGATGGCCTTGCGCGCAGCCTGGATCGACGCGTGGGTGCCGAGGCACGACGCGCTGAACTTGAAGATGTTGCGGCGTACGATCCACTCGCCGTCGAGCGCGTCGACCAGCTCCTGGTGCACGCCGTCGCCCATCAGTTCGGCGAGCCCGGCCATGCTCTCCAGGGCTTCGGCGTTCGCGGTGATGCCCCGCCGACCGAGCCGCGCCGCGGTGATTCCCGACTGAGCCGCGAGGCCCGCGTGCAGCGGTTTGGTCATGGTGCCGAAGTTCGCCTGCACCCCGGCGGCGAGAGAGGCCGCGATGCCGAACGCATTCCCGAACTCCTCCTCGTCGAGGTGCATTAGCGATGCGGCTGCCGCGAGGCTGCCGAACACTCCCACGGCACTGGTCGGATGCCAGCCCTTCGTGAAGAGGTTTCCGCCCATCGCCGCACCGATGCGCCAGCTGAACTCGTAGCCCGACAGCACGGCGGTGAGCAGCTCCTGCCCGGTGGACCCGAGCTCCTGGGCGACCGCGAGCGCCCCGGCGACCGTGACCGCGGCGGGGTGGTGTCCGCCGCCGGAGGCGTTCGAGTCGTCGAAGTCGATCGCGTGCGCGGCCGCGCCGTTCAGCAGGGCGGCGGTGCGGACATCCGCCCGCCCCTGTCGTCCGACGATCGCGGACCGGCCGGCGTTATCGTCGTACTCCGCGCGCAGCAGCTGCGACAACGGCTCGGTGCTGCCCGTCAGCGTAACCCCGTACCAGTCGAAGACGCAGTGCTTCGTCCAGGTCCACACGTCGGCGGGAACGGCGGCTGTCGAGAGGTTTCCGTACGTCTTCCACAGCTCCGTCGAGATCGCCATCGCGTCAGGCCATAGCCTTCGCCACCAAGGCTGCGGCGTTCTGTCCCGCCCGCCGGCCGAAGACGAGATTGCGGGTCTGACCGGTCATGGCGGGGTAGTTGTGGAAGAAGATGCCGAGGATGTCGCCCGAGGCGAAGAGCCCAGGGATCGGCTTGCCGCCGACCGCGATCACCTGCGAATCCCGGTTGATCGTCACCCCGCCGAAGGTGAACGTGAGGCCGCCGGTGACTGGGATCACGTAGAACGGTCCCTTCTCGATCGCCTGCGCCCAGTTCGACTTGTCGGGCGTGAGGCCAACGGTGTGACGACCGTCACGTTCGTCCCGGTTGAAGGGGATCGACGTGTCGATGGCCGCGTTGAATTCGTCGATGGTCGCGCGCACGGCCTTCGGGTCCAGCCCGACGATCTGCGCGAGCTCTTCGAGCGAATCCGCCCAGATCGCGGTGTCGGGGCGATGCCAGAGCGGGAACGTGGGCGACTGCTCCCACGTCCTCGAATCGCCGAACCAGAATGCCCGCGACATGAGCTGGCGCTGCACGGCCCAGCCGGTCTTGGCGTAGGTGTAGGCGGACTCGGCCTCGCCCTCGTCGAAGAAGCGCTTGCCGTTCACGTCGAGCGACACGCCCCACGGGTAGATGTACCGGTTGACGTCGTCGCCCGACTCCACGATCGGGGCGGTGCCGTCGATGGGCGTCGCGTGACCGGTCTGCCAGTGGCCGCTCGGCATCACGCCGAGCGCCAGCAGCATCTTCAGCACCTCGCCGGTGTTGTGCCTGCTGCCGCGCACCTTCATGAGGTCGGCGTTCGGGCCGAGGTACTTGGCGCGCATCTCCGGGTTGGCCTGGAAACCGCCCGCGGCCACGATCACCGCGCCGGCGCGGATCTCGTACTCGCCGTCCGGGCCGTTGACGCGCACGCCCTCGATGCCGAGCTCGTCACCGATGAAACCGATCACTTTCGAGTCGTATCGCTTCTCGACACCGAGACGCTCCGCGATGGTGTCCCACTGCTTCAGCTGGCTGAGACCGTTCGTCATTCCGTCGCCGAGATTTCTCGGGTGGATTTCGACTCCGGCGGAGGTCAGGTAGCGCTTGCCGTTCTTCTCGAACCCGGGCTGCAGCACCCACTCGATTCCCATCTCCTTGGCCCATTTGATGGCCATGTTCGAGTCGTCGACCAGCACGTCCACGATCTCCGGGTCCATGCGGCCCTGCGAGACGCGGTTGAGGTCGGCCTTAAACAGCTCGGCGCTGTACGGCTTCACGACGACGTTCGCGAAGTCCTCGACCGACGTGTCGGTGATCTCGCGCAGATCGTCGAGGTCGAAGGCCCAGCGGAAGCCCGTACCGGAGAAACGCGCATTGCCGCCGGACTGCGACTCGGGCGCCTTCTCAAGAAGGATGACCTTGTCGGCCCCGTAGTACTTTGCGGCGACGGCCGACTCGTGGGCCGCGCTTCCGCCTCCGACGATGACTACGTCCGCGTGCTGTACCTCTGCCATGGGGGTTTCCTTTCGTCCCTCGCCGGTACGGGTGAAACAGCCCCGGCGTCGATGCCGTCAAAAAATTTGCCGTGAAAAATTGGTGTCGTAAAAAATTACTTATCGAATGGCAAGTGTATCTGTCTGGTCGAGCGTATGTCCAGATAACTTCCTACTATTCGGCAGTCGGTGGGGCCGATGCCTCGTCGATGGCCTTCAACAGCTGTCGTTTGTTCTTCACGCCGAAGAGTTTTTTCACCGGTTCGCCGTCGTGGAAGACGATCAGCGTCGGCAGGCTGGTCACACCGAAGCGCTCGCCGATCGCCGGAAAGTCGGCGACGTCCACCTTCGCGATGCGGGCATCCGTCACCTCGCCGGCCAGTTCTGCGAGCACCGGCGTGAGCGCGTGGCACGGGCCGCACCACTCCGCCCAGAAATCGACCAGCACGGTGCCGCTGCCGATCTGGGTGTCGAAGGTCGAGTCGTCGAGGATGGACACGGCGTTGTCAGTCATGGATGCCCTCCGGCAGTGGGAGTCCAGCCTTGTGCGCGTCGGTGAGCGGGGCGGCCGGCGTGACGCCGAACTGCTCCAGCACGTACTGCAGCTGGCGGATGTGGTGGGTGCTGTGCCAGGTCTCCCGCTCGAGCACCTCGAGAAGCGTGGGGTAGCCCCAGTAGGTGTGGGTTACCCGATCGAGCGGATCGTCGAATCCATCCTCGGCCCACCAGGTCTCGAAGCGCTGGTGCGTCACTTCGAGCCGGTCGAGCACCTGCTGCTTCGTCATGACGAAGTCCGGTTTGAAGTAGTACTTGTTGGTCGACTCATCCTCGTAGTACTGGTGCAGGAACGCTCGGATGACGACCGCGACCTGGTCGGCCACGGCGAGCATCTGGCGATTGCGGCCCGGCAACTCGAATTCGAGCATCTCGTCTGTGAGCTCGAGGATGAGCCCTTTGCCGATCTGGAGGTTGGTGCGGTAGCGCTCCACGAGCTCCTCGCGCGGCATGATGTTGGGCGGAGTCCAGTCGACGCCGATCAGGTCGGCGACGACGGCGAGATCGACGCCGCTCGCCCAACGGTCGCCGACGTGAATGGTCGGCAGCACCATCCCGTGCTCGGTGAGCCGGGCCCGTGCGGCCTGGTCCTGGTCGGTGTTGATGGCGACGAATTCGCGACCCGACTTGTCGATGAATTCCTTCATCCGCAGGCAGCTGCTGCAGCCGGGCATCCAGTACGCCTCGATAACGTCGTTCAGCACCTGCGGCATTGCAGGCCTCCAATTCAGCTTGTCGTACTGTTGATAGTATGTCTCCATTTCCCAGCGGACAAGAGGTCAGGCATGCTCAAGCTCGGTTATAAGGCGTCGGCGGAGCAGTTCGATCCGCGTGAGTTGGTGGAGATCTCGGTTGCTGCGGAGGCTCATGGGATGGAGTCGGTCGCGGTCAGTGATCATTTCCAGCCGTGGCGTCATGAGGGCGGTCATGCGCCGTTCTCGTTGAGTTGGATGGCGGCGGTCGGGGAACGCACCAGCACGGTGCAGATTGGCACGTCGGTGATGACTCCCACGTTCCGGTACAACCCGGCGGTCATCGCGCAGGCCTTCGCGACGATGGGGTGCCTGTATCCGGGGCGGATCATGCTCGGCGTCGGTTCGGGTGAGGCGTTGAACGAGATTGCGACGGGGTTTCGTGGTGCGGGGTCGCAGGATTGGCCGGAGTTCAAGGAACGTTTCGCCCGCCTGCGTGAGGCGGTGGATTTGATGCGGCAGTTGTGGACGGGGGAGCGGGTCGATTTCCAGGGCGAGTACTACTCCACCCATGGGGCGTCGATTTATGACCGGCCGGATGTTCCGGTGCCGGTGTATATCGCGGCGGGTGGTCCGGTGGT
>JAODAT010000113.1 GCA_025463565.1 Microbacteriaceae bacterium | reverse complement strand
GCTCCGCGCTGCGCTCGGCGACAAGAAGCTCAACTATCTCGGCTACTCCTACGGCACCTTCCTCGGTGCCAACTACGCGCAGCTGTTCCCTAAGAAGACCGGCCATCTGGTGCTCGATGGGGCCCTGGACCCGGCGACCACCGACTTCGAGGTCACCGAGACCCAGGCCATCGGGTTCGAGAACAACATGCGCTCCTACCTCGCCTACTGCCTGAAGCACGCCAAGTGCCCATTCACCGGTTCGGTGGATGACGGCATGGCGAAGGTTCGCAGCATCCTCGCCCGTCTGAACACCAACCCGATCACCGACACCGACGGCCGTCAGCTCGGCAGCGCCACCATGTTCAGCGCGATCATCCTGCCGCTGTACAGCCAGTCGAACTGGCCGTACCTCAACCAGCTGTTCACGGATGTCGACAACGGCAGTGCGCAGATCGCTTTCGAGCTGGCTGACAGCCTCAACGATCGCAAGGCCGACGGCACGTACAGCGACAACTCCGAGGAGGCGTTCCTCGCCATCAACTGCCTCGACTACAAGCCGACCGCCACCACCCCGGCGGAGATGCAGGCCCAGGCGGCGGAGCTGATCAAAGTGGCTCCCACGTTCGGTGCGGAGATGGCATGGGGCTTCACCTGTGCGGCGTGGCCGTACCAGGCCACCCGCGACCGGGTCGCCATCCACGCACCCGGCGCGGCCCCGATCCTCGTGGTCGGCACCACCAACGACCCGGCCACGCCCTACGTCTGGGCCCAGAACCTGGCGAAGGAACTGGACAGCGGCCACCTGATCACTCGCAAGGGCAACGGCCACACCGGTTATAACAAGGGCAACTCCTGCGTGGACAACGCCGTGGACTCGTTCTTCGTGTCGAACACGGTGCCAACGTCCGATCCGAAGTGCTGATCGGTATTGCTGACGCTTCGGCCGATTTTTTTGCAGGCAGTGCAAGAATGTAGGTATGAGTCTCGATATCGCCCAGCAGGGGCTGCGTGAGCGCAAGCGCATCGCAACGCGCCGCGCGATCGAGTCGGCGGCAATAAACCTGGTGGTCGAAAAGGGTCTCGAGAACGTCACGATCGATGAGATCAGCCATCGTGCGGATGTGTCCCCTCGCACTTTCTTCAACTACTTCGCCTCGAAGGAGGCGGCCCTGCTCGGGGAGTCGCCCGAGCTTCCGGTCGACGGGTCGGTCGCTCGCTTCGTCGACGGCGAGCTGGGCTCCAGTGCGCTCGAGGGCCTGGGCGAGCTGATCAGCACCGCCAGCGAGGACTCCCGCGAAGACGCCGAAACCCACACGTTGCGCTTCGCCCTCCTGCGGCAGTACCCGCAGTTGTTCACGCTCCGGATGACGGCGATGCGCGACTTCGAAGAGGAACTCGCTTCGGTCGTCGCCGAGCGCTTGAGGCACGACGAGCCGACGCTCGACGACGACGCACGTCGCAGCAAGGCGAAGCTGATCACCCTGGTTGCGTTCGGTGTGATCCGTCACTCATGGAGCTGCTGGGCCGAGAACGAGAGTGCGATGACGCTGTCCGAGCGCATGAAGGAGTCGTTCGCGCAGCTGCCCGGCATCCTTTCGGCCGGAGCCGCCTGATCCGCTAAGCTTTCAGACTGTGCCTCGCGACTTGCGTCTCGGGCCACGCCGCCTTAGCTCAGTCGGTAGAGCATCTCACTCGTAATGAGAAGGTCATCAGTTCGATTCTGATAGGCGGCTCCCGTTGCCAGTCCGTGGCAGGATCACAGCGTGACCGATCATCGCCGGATGCTGCTGGATACCGCCTCTCTCTACTTTCGCGCCTTCCACGGCGTGCCCGACACCGTACGGTCTCCCGACGGGAAGCCGGTCAACGCCCTGCGCGGACTCCTCGACATGATCGCGAAACTTGTCGCCGAATTCGAGCCCACCGAGTTGATCGCCTGCTGGGACGACTCCTGGCGACCCCGGTGGCGGGTCGAGCTCATCCCCAGCTACAAAGCCCAGCGTGTGGCGCGAGAAACAAGCTCCGGCTCCATCGAAATTGTTCCGCCGGAGCTCTCGGCGCAAATTCCCCTGATTCGCGAGGTGCTCGGCTTGCTCGGGATTCCCGTGGTCGGAGCCGCGGACCACGAGGCCGACGATGTGATCGGCACGATCGCGACGCGCTTCCCGATGCCGGCGGACATCGTCACCGGAGACCGCGACCTGTTCCAGCTCATCGACGATTCCCGTGGCATCCGGGTCATCTATACCGGGCGTGGCATGTCGCATCTCGAGGTGTTGGACGCCGCCGCGCTCGAAGCGAAGCAGGGCGTGTCACCCACCCAGTACGCCGACTTCGCGGTGCTGCGCGGCGATCCATCCGACGGCCTGCCCGGCGTCGCCGGGATCGGGGAGAAGACCGCAGCCGCCCTGCTCCACGACTTCGGAAACCTGGACGGCATCGTGGCGGCCGCGGCCGATCCGGGCACCGCACTCAGCGCAGCGGTTCGCGGAAAGATCTCCGCCGCACAGGACTACCTGAAAGTGGCGCCGCGGGTCGTCGAAGTCGTTCGCGACCTCGACCTGCCGGAGTTCGACGGACGCATTCGCCCAAGTACCCCAGACCAGGACAATTCGCTCGAGGAACTGTCGAGCACCTGGGGGCTCAGTTCGTCGTTGAAGCGCGCGCAACGTGCCCTCGCCGATGCGAGCTCCTAAACTCGGCTTGTGACCACGCCGCTGTTCTTGCAGCCAGGGCTCGGAGCTCCGTTCTGGATCCTGTTCAGTGCTTTCGTAGTCGGCGAACTGGTGTTGGCCGTTCGCAGCCGCCTGAATCGCGGCGGCCAGCGGGTGCGGGGCTGGGGCCAGCTCACCACAGTAGTCGGGATCGATGGCAGCATCCTCGCCGGGTTGGCGTTCGGAGTTCGCGGCGTGGGGCCGCTTCCCCTTCCCTGGATCTTTTTCGTGGCGGGGCTCATCGCGATGCTTGCGGGAATCGTGCTCAGGCAGTGGGCCATCATCACCCTCGGCCGTTTCTTCACCGACAACGTTCGAGTGCATTCGAACCAGACGGTCGTGGACCGTGGACCGTACCGGTGGGTTCGGCATCCGTCATATTCGGGGATGCTGCTCTTCTTCGCCGGGCTCGGGCTCGCCATGGCGAGCTGGCCGGCCCTCATCGTCCTGGTGGTGGTTCCCACCACAGTGCTGGTCTGGCGCATCCGCATTGAGGAGCGAGCGCTCGTGACTTCCGCAGGGGATGACTACCTGAAGTACGCCGGGCGACGGAAGCGTCTGATCCCCGGAGTCTGGTAGCAGCTACTCAGTCTTCGTGCTCCGGTCGGGAAGAAGTGAACCACCCCTCCGGTTGGGGCGAGTGACACGGAGGAGCACGCATCATGACCACCATCAGCATCATCGGCTCGGGCAACATGGCCGCTGCGATCGGCACCCGGGCGGCGAAGCACGGCCACACCGTCGAGCTCATGAGTCGCAACGCCGACAAGGCACAGGCACTCGCCGACCAGCTCGGCGACAGTGCCACCGTCGGAACGTATGGGGCGCGGCCGGCGGGCGACATCGTCATCCTCGCCGTTCTGTATGCGAGCGCGGTCGAGGTGGTCGCCCACTTCGGCGATGCGCTGTCGGGCAAGACGCTCGTCGACATCACCAACCCGTTCAACGCCGACGGCAACGGTGTCGCGACTACTCCAGGAAACTCCGTAGCTCAGCGGGTCGCCGCCGCCGCGCCTGACAGCGCGCACGTGCTGAAGGCGTTCAACACGATCTTCGGCGGCGTCATCGCCGAAGATAAGCCGATGGACCTGTTCTTCGCCGGTGACGGCGCCGAGGCGAAGGCTGGCTTCGCGGAGTTTGCGGAAAGCCTGGGCATGCGGCCCCTCGACACGGGAGGGCTCGACATGACTCATGCCCTTGAATGGGCCGGCATCCTCCTGGTGGGCGTGGCACGCAACGGTGCCGGATTCGACGTCGCATTGGGAGCTGCGGCCCTCTAGATCTCGACGTCGCTCCCCATCGTCACCGTCCGCTGCGGCGGCAACATGAAGACGGCGGCGGGGTCGGCGGCGTTATGCGCCATGCCGACGAACAGCTTCTTGCGCCAGTTGACCATTCCCTGGCTGTTCTGCTTCTCGCGGATGCCACCGCGGGAGATGAAGTACGACGCGTTCCTCAGCTCCTTCGGGTCGAGATCCAGAATCTTGGCGACGCAGGCGGCGCGCAGGGCCTTCGGCAGGTTCTGGTCGTCCGAGAATCCGAACTTGATGGTGATGTGCTCGATGCCATCATCGGAGAAGCCGAGGTCATCCCCCGAGAACGCCTTGCCGTACGGCACATGCGGAACATTCGCCACCATCACCGAGACAATGACCACGTGCT
Organism: Microbacteriaceae bacterium; assembly: GCA_025463565.1. Classification (GTDB taxonomy): domain Bacteria; phylum Actinomycetota; class Actinomycetes; order Actinomycetales; family Microbacteriaceae; genus Lacisediminihabitans. Next base: position 1,395 of record JAODAT010000113.1, on the reverse strand, counting down.
CGTGCACCACGTGGTTGTGCTCCACGTTCGCGCGAAGCGCCAGCGGAGTCGTCTCCTTGTTGGGGTGGGGGAAGATGGCGACACCCTCCACCCGCGGAATCTTCTTCTTGTTGACCATCGTGATGAAGTCATCGAGCGAGCCCTCGCGGGCGCGCCGGCCGTCCTGCACCAGCTGCCGACCACGGCGCCAGGTGGTCATCAGCACGATCACGGCGAGGGCGATGAGCAGCGGCACCCACCCGCCGTGGATGATCTTCGACAGGTTTCCCGCGAGGAAGGTCAGCTCGAGCCCACCGAACACCACCCCGGCGAGGATGAGCTTCCACAGCCTCCAGTGCCAGAGCGGCCGGGCGACGATGAGCAGCAGGATCGTATCGACGGTGAGGGCGCCGGTCACCGAGACGCCGTACGCGGTGGTGAGCGCGGCGGACGACCGGAAGGTCAACATGATCGCCAGCACGCCGATGAACAGCAGGAGGTTGACGGCCGGAAGGTAGATCTGCCCACCCTCGCGCTTCGACGTCTGCCGGATCTTGAGGGGCGGAAGCAGCCCGAGCTGCACCGCCTGCCGGGTCAGAGAGAACGCCCCCGAGATGACGGCCTGGCTGGCGATGACCGTGGCCGCGGTTGCGAGAATGACGACCGGCAGCCGAAGACCGGGTGGAAAGAGCAGGAAGAACGGGTCTTTGGTGGTCGCCGGATTGTCGAGCACAAGCGCGGCCTGCCCGAGGTAGTTGAGCACGAGGGCCGGGAAGACGACGAAGAACCAGGCCCGAAGGATCGGTAGGCGACCGAAGTGCCCCATGTCTGCGTAGAGCGCCTCGGCTCCCGTAATGACAAGCACAACGGCGCCGATCGCCACGAAGGTGGTCAGTGGGTGCGCGATGAGAAACGAGATGGCCCAGGTGGGGGAGAGCCCGAGCAGCACGTCAGGGTGCTTGACGATGAGCGGCACGCCTGCGGCCGCGATAACCAGGAACCAGAGCAGCATCACCGGCCCGAACAGTTTGCCGACACCGCCGGTGCCGAACCGCTGCACGAAGAAGAGGAACACGAGGATGACGGCGGCGATCGGCAGCGTCAGGTAGCCGACCGAGGGGAGCGCGGTCTGGAGACCCTCGACGGCGGACAGCACGGAGACGGCCGGCGTGATGAGCGAGTCACCGTAGAAGAGCGCGACGCCGACGATTCCGATGATGAGGAAGATCGCCGCCCCGCCGGCGCGCTTGGCGTACAACCGTCGCGCCAGTGCCGCGAGCGCCATCACCCCGCCCTCGCCGTTGTTGTCGGCGCGCATCAGAATCAGTACGTACTTGATCGACACGATGATGGTGATGCTCCAGAACATCATCGAGATGACGCCGTAGACATCCGCCTGGTTGGCCTTGACCGCGC
>JAODAT010000076.1 GCA_025463565.1 Microbacteriaceae bacterium | reverse complement strand
GCGCGGTTGTCCACGACAAGAGCTCACTCTTGGTCAGAGCGCTCGGAACACCCTCACGATCAACGGATGGGAATCCGCTACTTCGCAAAATCAATCGATACCGACGACTACCTGCGCATTGGCGCGGGGCCGTGTCCGACCTGTGGTGCACGACCGCATACGCGGGAGCGTGACTACGAACAACCGGAACCCGACGAACTCGACCTCGATAGGAGCTGGCACTATCTGCAGCGATTGTTTGCCTCGATCGGCATGACGGTGGCCGCGGAGCTTGTCGCGGGCAACGTGACGAATACGTGGAGCGGATGGATTTCTCACCCGGGAACCGTTGCTCCCGACCGCGTACGCCGGGTCGCTGTCGAACTTGCAAGCGTGAGGACGGATCAGGTTCGAGCCCAGTTTCACAACGGTGAGGAGTGGGTCGATGAACGCTCAGAGCAAGACTTCGACTACGTCCTCGAGAACCTTGCGGCGGCCGTGCGATTCACGGCCAAAGTCGCCTCAGACAATCGCGGCATCGTTTACTACATCGGCTAGAACGCTAGAATTATGTACATGATGACGATTTCGGTAGCAGAAGCCCGCGCCCAGTTCTCGAGGATCATTGACTCGGCATCGTCAACTCACGAGCGCTTCGAGGTGACCCGGAACGGCAATCGGGCCGCCGTGTTGCTCGGCGCCGATGATTTCGACGCGCTCATGGAAACGGTGGAAATCCTCGGGGACTCCATCCTCGTTGCACAGATCAGCGTGGGGCTGGGCGAACTCGACCGAGGCGAGACAGAGTCGGCCGAGACGGTGTCCGAGGCGATGATCAGGGCCGGGCGACTGTCCCAGTGACCTATGAAGTTCGCTTCACCCGTTCGGCGAAACGATCGCTCACAAGCGAACTCCCCGAAAAGGTCGCCGCGGCGGTGTGGAATTTCATCATGGGCGATCTGCGGGACAACCCCCAGCGCGTCGGCAAGCAGCTGAAGGCGCCGTTGTTTCCGCTCTACTCCGCACGCCGCGGGGAGTATCGGGTCATCTATCGTATTGTCGACGATCTGGTCGTGGTCGAGATCGTGACTATCGCGCACCGCAGGGATTCGTACCGGTAAAGTGAGCCGGAACGCGGTCAGTTGTTAAACCGGAACTCCACCACGTCGCCGTCCTGCATGACGTAATCCTTGCCCTCGATGCGGGCCTTGCCCTTTGCGCGAGCCTCTGCGATAGATCCGGTTTCCACGAGATCCGCGAAGCCGATCACCTCGGCCTTGATGAAACCCTTCTCGAAATCCGAGTGGATGACGCCGGCGGCCTGGGGCGCTTTGGCGCCCTTCGGGATCGTCCAGGCCCGTGACTCCTTCGGACCGGCCGTCAGGTATGTCTGCAGCCCGAGGGTGTCGAATCCGATGCGAGCCAGCTGGTCGAGGCCGCTCTCCTCCTGGCCGGTCGAGGCCAACAGCTCCGCGGCATCCGCGGCGTCCAGGTCGATCAGTTCCGACTCGAGTTTGGCGTCGAGGAAGACCGCCTTAGCGGGCGCGACCAGCGCCGCGAGGGAGGCCAGCTGGGCGGCATCCTGAAGGATCGCCTCGTCCACGTTGAAGACGTAGATGAACGGCTTCGAGGTGAGCAGGCCGAGTTCGCGGATGAGCGAGAAGTCCTGCGAAGACGACGAGAGCGGCTCGCCGGCATTCAAAACCGTTCGCGCGGCGACAGCGGCGTCGAGCACCGCCGGCTCGGTGCGCCGCGTCTTCACCTCTTTCTCGTAGCGCTCGATCGCCTTCTCGAGGGTCTGGAGGTCGGCGAGGATCAGCTCGGTGTTGATGGTCTCGAGGTCGCTGGCCGGGTTCACCGCGCCGTCGACGTGCACCACGTCGGGGTCGGCGAATCCGCGCACGACCTCGGCGATCGCATCCGCCTCACGAATGTTGGCGAGGAACTTGTTGCCCAGCCCCTCCCCCACAGATGCGCCTTTCACGATCCCTGCGATGTCGACGAAGGAGACGGGCGCTGGAAGGATCTTCTCGCTGTTGAATAGCTCCGCGAGCGCGTCGAGACGCTTGTCGGGAAGGTTGACGATGCCGATGTTCGGCTCGATCGTGGCGAAGGGATAGTTCGCGGCGAGCACCTGGTTCTTGGTGAGCGCGTTGAACAGGGTGGACTTGCCGACATTCGGGAGTCCGACGATTGCAATAGTGAGAGCCACGACGGGCTAGCCTATCGTCGCGCGAAAGCACCTCGTGCGGTACGGCAGCTCGAAGCTCTCGCGTCCGGCGAGCGCCGGCTCGCTCGCGACCAGTTCGCGCACCGCCGCGAACACCCGCTGCCGGTGCTCCTCGGTCGCCTCGATGATGTAACTGCGGGATGCGACCAGGTCGACGAGCGCATCGGCGCTGGTCGGCATGCTCCAATCGACCTCGAAGTACTCGGTCTCACCGAACGGCTCCCCGATGGTGATGTCGCCCTTCGTGAACTCCTCCGCCTCGCTGCCGCCCATCACCTCACCGAGTTTTCGCACCCAGTCGACACGGATGTCGCGCAGGTTCCAGACCAGGCCGAGCGTTCCGCCGGGACGCAGCACCCGGGCGATCTCCGGCAGCGCTTTGGGCGGGTCCACCCAGTGCCACGCCTGCGCGACGGTCACGACGTCCGCGCTCGCGTCTGGCAGCGGCATCCGCTCGGCACTGCCCTCGACGGCACGAACTCCGGGGAGCGCGCCGGTCAGGGTCGAGAGCATCTTCGGGTCGGGTTCGACCGCGATCACGTCAAGCCCGAGCTCCACGAGCGAACGCGTGAACTTGCCCGTGCCGGCACCCAGGTCGACCACTGTGCGGGCGGATGGCGGAACAAGCCAGCCAGCGGCCTCCGGCGGATAGGTGGGGCGCGACTTCTCGTACACATCCGCCGCCCGGCCGAACACTGCAGCATTTCCGATCTTTCGCTTCATCTCACCATTGTGCGCCGCGTCGCCGGGCTTTCGTCGGGAGTCGGTGAGACGATGCAGTTCATGAGCCTGGACTTCACCGCGATCGACTTCGAAACCGCCAACTCGTCGAGCGCGTCGGCCTGCTCGGTCGGGCTCGTGAAGGTGCGCGACGGCGTGGTCGTCGACGAGGCCAACTGGTTCATCAAACCCCCGCTCGGCTACGACCACTTCAGCGAGTGGAACACGCGCATCCACGGCATCATGGCTCCGGATGTCGTCGACGCCATGCTCTGGGACGAACAGCTTCCCGACCTGGTCGCGTTCACCGCCGGCGACCACCTGGTCGCCCACAACGCGTCATTCGACATGGGCGTCATCGCGGCCGCCTGCCGCGCCAGCTTCATCGGGGTACCGACCCTCAGCTACCTCTGCAGCCTGCAGGTGGCGCGCCGCACGTATGACCTTGACTCGTACCGTTTGCCCGTCGCCGCGATGGCTGCGGGCTTCGAAGACTTCGCGCACCACAACGCGCTCGCCGACTCGCAGGCCTGCGCCGCGATCATCGTGCACGCGGCACGCCGCCACGATGCCGACTCGATCGAAGATCTGGCGCGCGCCGTGAACGTGCCGATCGGGTCGATCGGGGTGAAGCGGGTCGAGCTGCGCGCTGGAGCACAGAGTGAAGGCCCTGTGGGCCTTCACCGCGACGCCAGCGCCGACGAAGCTGCGCTTCGTCGGGTAGTTACCCGTTGATGAGATTTCGACAAGCTCAATCCGCCTAAGCCCATGAGCTTCGCCACCCTCGCCCTCGTTGTCGCGGTCGGCCTCCTGGGTCCGCTGCTCGCAGGACGGGCCACCTGGAACATCTCGGTGGTGATCGGTGAGCTCGCGGGCGGCCTCCTGATCGGCGCATCGGGCTTCCATCTGGTGGATTCCTCAGAGCCGACCTTCGCTCTGCTCGCGAGTATCGGGTTCGGCCTGACGATGTTCGTCGTCGGGTCGCGCGTTCCCGTGCGCGATCCGTTGGTCCGCGGCGTGCTCGGTCGGAGCGTGATCGGAGCAGTCGTGGTCGGGGTGATCGCCGCCGGGTGTGCGATCGCGCTGGCCGCGATCTTCCACACGGGGCACGTCGCGCTTTACGGGGTGATCATCGCGTCATCCTCTGCCGCGCTGGTGCTGCCAGTCGTCTCGTCGCTCGGCATGAAAGGCCCGGCGATCCTTCGCCTCACCGTCCAGGTCGCGATCGCGGATGCGGCGTGCATCATCGCGCTCCCGCTCGCGATCGACCCAGCGCACGCCGGTCGTGCCGCCCTCGGAGTGGGAGTGATCGCGGCGTGCGCGATTGTGCTGTACCTGGTGCTGAGATTCCTTGATCGCCGCGGGCACCGTCGGCGACTGCACGATTTCTCCCAACGGCGCCGTTTCGCCCTCGAACTGCGGATCAACACTCTGCTGCTGTTCTCGCTTGCCGCCATCGCAGAGTTCACGCACGTGTCGATCCTGCTCGCCGGCTTCGCCCTGGGGCTCGTGGTCGGAGCGATCGGCGAACCGCGACGCCTCACGCGCCAACTGTTCGGCATCACGGAAGGCTTCTTCGGGCCGCTGTTCTTCGTCTGGCTCGGGGCATCCATCAACCTTGCGGACCTGGGGCGGCACCCCTCGATGATCCTGCTCGGCGTCGCCCTCGGCGCCGCCGGCATCGTCGCACACCTCGCCGCGCGGGCCACGGGACTTCCGTGGCTGCTCTCCGTGATGTCCGCGGGACAACTGGGAGTGCCGATCGCCGCCGCGGCACTGGGCCTGCAGCTCAAACTCCTCGCGCCCGGCGAAGGCGCCGCCCTGCTGCTCGGCGCGCTGATCACGGTCGCCGCGACCTCGATCTCGGGGAGCGTCTATTCCCGCCGAACCGCCGCTACTTATTCTCCGGGAAGCCCAGGTTCACACCCGCGTGCGACGGATCCAGCCAGCGACGAGTCACCGCCTTCTCGCGGGTGAAGAAGTGGAAGCCCTGCGGGCCGTACGCCTTCGTGTCGCCGAACAGTGAATCCTTCCAGCCGCCGAACGAGTAGTACCCGATCGGCACCGGGATCGGCACGTTGATGCCGACCATCCCGGTCTGCACCTCGCGCTGGAACCGGCGGGCAGCGCCGCCGTCGTTGGTGAATACGGCGCTTCCGTTGCCGTACTGGCTGGAGTTGATGAGCGCGATGCCCTCCTCGTATGACTTCACCCGCACGATGGAGAGCACCGGTCCGAAGATCTCGTCGAGGTAGACCTTCGAGTCGGTGGGCACCGCGTCGATGAGGGTCGGACCGAGCCAGAAGCCGTCGGCGTCGCCGTCGACCTTCACGCCGCGGCCGTCGACGACGACCTTCGCGCCGTCTACGGTGGCCAGGTCGATATACCCCGACACTTTGTCGCGGTGCTCCTTCGTGATGAGCGGGCCCATGTCGCAGCCACGGTGACCCTCGCCGACACTGAGCGCGGACATCCGCGACGAGATCTTCTCGATCAAGGCGTCGGCCACCGGCTCGACGGCCACGATCACGCTGATCGCCATGCAGCGCTCCCCCGCTGAACCGAATCCGGCGTTCACAGCCGAGTCGGCCACCAGCTCGAGATCGGCATCGGGCAGCACCAGCATGTGGTTCTTGGCGCCGCCCAGCGCCTGCACTCGCTTGCCGTGCTTTGTGCCGGTCTCGTAGATGTACCGGGCGATCGGAGTGGAGCCGACGAAGGAGATGGAGGCGATGTCGGGGCTCTCGAGCAGGGCGTCGACCGCGACCTTGTCACCGTTCACGACGTTGAGCACACCGTCGGGCAGGCCGGCCTCCTTGAAGAGGTCCGCCATCCAGATGGATGCCGACGGGTCTTTCTCGCTCGGCTTCAGCACCACCGTGTTCCCGGCAGCGATCGCGATCGGGAAATACCAGAGCGGCACCATTGCGGGAAAGTTGAAAGGGCTGATGATGCCGATCACACCAAGCGGCTCCTTGGTGGAGTAGACGTCCACGCTCGACGACACGTTCTCGCTGTACTCGCCCTTCAGCAGGTGCGGGAAGCCGGTGGCCCACTCGACCACCTCGAGTCCGCGCGCGATCTCGCCCAGCGCATCGCCGATCACCTTGCCGTGCTCAGCGGTGAGGATCTCCGCCAGGTCGCCCTTACGCGCGTTCAGCAGCTCGCGAAAACTGAACAAGATCTGCTGGCGCTTTGCCATGGATGTCTCGGCCCAACCCGGGAAGGCGGCTTTCGCGCTCGCGATCGCGGCCTCGACATCCGCCACCGACCCGAGGCGCACCTCACGGGCGACCACACCCTCTGCCGGGTTGTACACGGGGGCGGTGCGGGTCGATTCCCCGGCGAAACGCGCGCCGGAAATCCAGTGATCAACGATGTCCATGCGGCAATGCTAACCGCGCGTTTCGCCTCGGCATGGCGGTTTGAACAGACCGTATTGTTCTCGAAATGTTCGGGCATTGTCGTCGCCCGCTGTCACACTGAGGGCATGGATCCCCTGCTCGCTCTCATCATCGGACTGGTCATCGGCGTCGTGCTCGGCGGCGTGATCGGGGTGCTGCTGTCACGCTCACGATCGACTTCCGTCGGGGCCAATCCCGCGGTGATCGCTGCGCGCCACGAGGCCGCCATCGCCCAGGTGCAGGCCGCGGATGCCGCCGAGCGCAGCATCCTCGCGTCAGAGCTCGCGTCCATGCAGGCCACGGCTGCCGGGCTGCAGCAGCAGGTTGCAACGGCCCAGCAGCAGTACAGCGATCTCGTCGACCGGACCCGCAAAGAGGCCGTGCTCGAGCAGGAACGCCAGCAGAAGGAAAGCAAGGTGTTGCAGGCCCTCACGCCCGTGCAGGAGTCGCTGCGCACCATGCAGTTGAAGGTCACCGAACTCGAAACGCAGCGCAGCCTGCAGCACGGCGAACTATCGCAGCAGCTGCGCAACTCCCTCGACTCCGAGCAGAACCTGCGCAATACCGCCGAGTCGCTCGCGTCGGCCCTGCGCAACAACAGCACCCGCGGGGTGTGGGGCGAGACCCAGCTCCGGCGGCTGGTCGAGTCGGCGGGCCTGCTCGAGCACGTCGACTTCAGCGAGCAACTCAGCGTCAACTCGGATGCCGGGGCCGGCCGCATCGACATGGTCGTGCACCTGAGCGACGGCAAGAGCCTCGCCATCGACGCGAAGGTGCCGTTCGACGCGTTCCTCGAGGCGAACGCCATCCCGCTCACCGCCGTCGGTCTCGAGGCCGATCGCCGCGTCAAGCTGATGGCCGACCACAGCCGGGCGATGCGCGGCCACGTTGATGCTCTCGCGAAGCGCGAGTACTGGGAGGGCCTGCCGACCAGCCCTGAGCTGGTGATCGGCTTCATCCCGAGCGAGTCGCTGCTCGCCGCAGCGCTCGAATCCGACCCGGGCCTCCTCGACTACGCATTCCGCAAGAACGTGGCGCTGGCATCCCCGGTCTCACTCTGGGCGGTGCTCAAGACCGTCGCCTACTCCTGGCGTCAGGAGAGCATCGGCAAGGATGCCAAGCGCATCTTCGACCTGAGCAACGAGCTGTACGGCCGACTCCGCACCCTCGCCGAGCACAGCGAGTCGCTGAGGCGGGCGATCGAGAGCACGGTGTCGAGCTACAACAAGTTCGCGAGCAGCCTCGAATCCCGCGTGCTGGTCAGTGCTCGCAAGATCGTGGACGGCGGCGACCCGTCCCAGGCGATCGCGGAGGTCGGTCACATCGACTCGACCCCGAAGGCGATCACGTCCCCGCTGCTCATCGGCGACGACGTCTGACCTTCGGCCCATCATCTGACGCAAGATGCGCTCGCCCGGCCCGATTGGCAGCACTTTGCGTCAGGCGAGCGCTGATCACGACGGCCCGGATGGCTCGCCAAGCGCTCACGGCCACCAGCAGCGCCGAAAGTCGCCAAATGGCCCTTTCGGATGACATCAAAGGGCAATTTGGCGACTCTCGACGCCGCCGCCCGCGGCCGACGGCGCGAACTGCGGCGTTCGTCCGGTGATCACGAACACACTAAACAAAATCCGCAGTTGGTCGCTAATCCCGCAACGAATCAGTCGCGGGCGAATCGGTGGCCGATTTCTCGCGAGTTTTGAGAAATGTCGCCGTGCCCGAAGGGCGCGCCGGCATTTCTCAATGTCTGAGCTGAAATCGGCTACCGGTTCGCCCGCGGCCCGAGAGCTACAACCACTTGTCAGCAACGTGATCCGCCGTCACGCGACGGATGGTGCCCGAGGTGCCGCGCAGAACGATGGACTCGGTGCGGATGATGGGTCCGAGCTTCTTGACTCCGGCGACGAGCTGTCCGTCGGTGACTCCGGTCGCCACGAAGTACGTGTTGTCGCTGGTGACGAGGTCGTCCTGGTCGAGCACGCGGTCGAGGTCGTGGCCGGCGTCGATCGCTTTCTGGCGCTCCTCATCCGTGTTGGGGTGGAGCTTGCCCTGGATGAACCCGCCGAGGGCTTTGAGCGCGCACGCCGTGATGATGCCTTCGGGGGTTCCGCCGATGCCGGCGCACATGTCGATGCGCGTTCCATACAGCGCGGCATTGATTCCGCCGGCGACATCCCCGTCCAGAAGAAGTCGCGTCTTGGCTCCGGCCGCATGGATGTCGTCGATGAGCTGCGCGTGCCGCGGCCGGTCGAGTACAGCGACGGTCATGTCGCCGATCGCTTTGCCTTTCGCCTTGGCGAGGGCGGCGATGTTCGCGGCGATCGGCTGTCGCAGGTCGACGACTCCGCGGCCCTCAGGCCCGGTCGCGATCTTGTCCATGTAGAAAACGGCGGAGGGGTCGTACATGCTGCCACGATCTGCGACGGCGATCATCGAGAGCGCGTTCTGCCGGCCGGCGGCGGTGAGCGAGGTGCCGTCGATGGGGTCGACCGCGATGTCGGCGGCCGGACCGTGCCCGTTGCCGACGTGCTCGCCGTTGTAGAGCATCGGCGCGTGGTCTTTCTCGCCCTCGCCGATCACGATCACGCCGTCGAAGTTGACCGTTCCCAGAAACTTCCGCATCGCATCCACCGCGG
>JAODAT010000071.1 GCA_025463565.1 Microbacteriaceae bacterium | reverse complement strand
CGGGAACCTTGGCCGTCGTCTTGTACGACCATCCCGTCATGTCCACCGGCGTCGCACCGAGGTTCGTGATCTCGACGTATTCGCCGTCACCGCCGACAGTCGATCCCTTGACCTGGCCGCCGTAGGCAATCTCCGTGATCTTCACGTTCGCAGCCGCGTTGGCTGACGCGACGGTGGGAACGCTCATCACGCCCGCGAGGGATAGCGCCGCAATGGCGACGGCGACAACAACAGGGCGTGTGGGGGAGAGACGCATGACCCCACGTTTGCTTTCTCAGGTGAACGAACGGTTGCGAGCGTGTGACCACGAAGCATCCGCGACGAGCTGCGGAAGGCGCGATACCGCTACCGGATTGAATAGCCGCACACAGTCATGATCGGCTAGCCCGAGTTGCGGGTTTGGCATTGCTACACGTACGCGGAGCTGCCGATATTGTCGTGGCATGACAGGCCTTCCGATCGTCGATGACTCCCTGCTAGTGCGAACCACGTTCTCGGATGATGCAGCTTGGGCTGCGCTGGTGGCAGCGGTTGCTCGCGAAACGGCCGAGGGATTTCGGGCGTATGTAAATGTCGTCGACGACCGAGACTTCGACGCGACTGAATGGAAAGTGCTGAGGACTCAGGTGCTGGCCAACCGGCCCCATGCACTGGTCCTCTTCGTGGCTGATGCGGTGGCGATGAGCACTCTGGACTTCCCGATACTCGTCGTCGATGTCGCTGAGGACTATGAGCCATTTCGTTGCACAGCGAGAGAGCTGTGGAGCGTCGACAACAACCTCAACATCGGAAATATGGACTGGGCTGACTTCTCGAGAAGCGTCGAGTTAGATGGGGTTTTTCGCGGCTTCGGGAGCGCTTGAGGAGAGTCAGGCGAAATGCCCGAAATGGTTGGTCTTCGGCCTCACAAACCAACCATTTCGGGCATCTCGACCGAATTACAGCGTCGGCAGTTTCGCCAGCGCTTCGTCGGCCTTGGCCGGCGTGACACCGAGCTTGTCGATGAGCAGAGCCCGCGCTGGCGCACTGTCGCCCTTCTGCAGGGCCCGGTACGCGCCATCCGCCTCGCCCGCGAGGGACAGGGACGGCTTCTTGGTGACGCCCAGCTGGTCGGCGAGCTGTTGCGCGGTGTCGACGCCGTATGCCGTCTTGATCGCGTCGGGGAGGCGGTATGCGCCGAAAAGTCCGATGTTCATGGTGTGGACAGTACCCTCACTCGCCGACGGCGGCCTCGATGGGGTCGCGCTCAAGCAGAATGACTAAGGTCAGCTCATGTCAACGGTGTCGGAGCATGTCGCGCAAACTCTCGCTCGCCACGTCGATAACGTGTTCGGTGTGATGGGGAACGGCAACGCGGCCTTTCTCGATGGCCTCGAACGCGCGACGTCGGCCCGATTCACCGCGGTACGGCACGAGGCCGGCGCGGTCGTCGCCGCCGACGCCTACTACCGCAGCTGCGGGAGGTTGGCCGCGGCAACGGCCACCTATGGCGCCGGGTTCACGAACACGCTGACGCCGCTTGCCGAGGCGGTACAGGCGCGCGTGCCGCTGGTGCTCGTGGTGGGCGACGAGCCCACCGCGGGTGCGCGGCCGTGGGATGTCGACCAGATCGCGCTCGCCTCCGCCGTCGGTGCTCGTACCTATACGGTCAGCCGCGCGGACCCGGCCGTCACGACAACGATCGCGATCGAACATGCGCTCAGCTTCGGCCGGCCTGCCGTCATCGCCATCCCGTACGACGTGGGGACGCTCGACGCGGGGGAGCTTCCGCCCGCCACCGAGGCGGGCGCGCCGAGCCGCGTCGCACCGTCGAGCCCTTTCGCCCAGAGCACGATGGACGAGATCGCGGCGGCCCTGGTCGCCGCGCACCGCCCGTTCCTGCTGGCCGGGCGTGGGGCCTGGCTCGCGGATGCCGGCCCCGCCCTGAGCAGGATCGCCGACCTTGCGGGCGCCGTCACGGGCTCGTCCGCCCTGGGGCGCGGCATCTTCGAGCGGCCCGAGTTCGACATCGGCGTGGTGGGCGGGTTCGGTGCCGAGGGCGCGATGGCCCTGGTGCGCGAAGCGGATGTCGTGGTGGTCTTCGGCGCGTCCCTCAACCAGTTCACGATGCGCTTCGGCGACCTGTTCGCGCCCGGCACCGCGGTGTTCCAGGTCGACGTGGCGCAGTCGGCCACGCACGAGCATGTCGCGGGCTTCGTACGTGGCGATGCCGCGCTGGTGGGCGAGGCGATCGCGGAACGGCTGGCGGCATCCGGCGTCACACCCAGCGGTTGGCGGGAGACCATCGATGTCGAGCGCCTCGGCGAGCGTGAGCAGGGCGACCAACTGGCGGCGGACGGTCGGCTCGATCCCCGGTCGGTCGCGGTACGCATCGGCGAGCTGCTTCCGTCGAACCGGGTGGTCGTCTCCGACGGCGGCCATTTCATCGGCTGGGCGAACATGTACTGGCCGATCGCCTCGCCGGACCGTATGCACATGGTCGGCACCGCGTTCCAGGCCATCGGCCTCGGCTGGCCGTCGGTGGCCGGCGCCGCGATCGCGAAACCGGATTCCACAGTGGTGCTCACCACCGGTGATGGCGGCGGATTGATGGCCCTCGCGGACCTGGAGACGGCGGTGCGCGTCGCGGGTGGGCGCGGCATGGCCGTGGTCTGGAACGATGCCGCGTACAGCGCCGAGGTGAACGTCTACGGCTCGAAGGGCTACGCGCTCGGCCCGATGTTGATTCCGGAGGTCGACTTCGCGGCACTGGCGACCGGGGTCGGGGCGGAGGGGGTCGTGGTGCGATACCTCGGCGATCTCGACCGGCTCGGCACGTGGGCCGCGGAGGATGCGGGCACGCGCTCGTTCCTGGTGCTCGACTGCCGGGTCTCGGGTGCGGTCGTGGCGCCGTACCAGGAGGAGATCATGCGGGCGGGGTCGCGCTAGCGCTGTTAGCGTCGCAGCATGACTGGCGAGACCGACCTGGCTGTGCTCCTCCGCTCGATGCGGCCGCGAGTACGCCCGGGAGACTTCGTGTTCGTGGCCGTGACCGATGGGCCGCTCGGCGTCGTGATCGAAGCCTCGATCCGCGAGGCTGAGGCGCTGACGGTGGTGATCGCCGTAGAGGACGCGGATCGCCTCGGCCTCGCCTACGATTTCGTTGCAGGCTGGATCACTCTCGAGGTGCACTCTGCCCTCTCGGCGGTCGGCCTCACCGCGGCGTTCAGCGCTGCACTCGCCTCGGCCGGCATCAGCTGCAACGTGCTGGCCGGGTATTTCCACGACCACATCCTGGTTGCGAAAGATGATCTTGATCGCGCGCTGGAAGTGCTCGGCGCGCTGGCCGGCTAGGCCGGACCGGCGGTGACCTGCGCGCGCGTGACGAGTTTTCCGTCAACCGTGCCAGCCACGTCGATGAGCGCGAACGAGCGCCCACGGTGGTGCGCGGTCGCAGTGAACTCGACCCTGGAACCCCCGGGCACCGCCCTCACGTAGACGATTCGCACGGATGTCGTGCGCAGCGGCGCGCTAGCGCTGGCGGCCGCGAGGTCTGACGCGCACAGTGAGATGCCGCCGTGCAGGTTGCCGAGCGGGTTCTGCACCGCCGGCGAGACAGAGAGAAGCGTGGTGCCGTTGTCGACGTCTGCTCCGAGGAGTGCCTCGAGCGATCCGCCGGTTGTGGCCGCGTGGTCGTCGAGGTCCATCGACGGCGGTAGGGGCACATACCGCCCGCGCTGGCTTCCCACGGCCACCAGCTCGCCGTGGTCGTTCGTGAATCGCCCCAGGGTGAAGCACCCGAACTCGTCGAACTGCACGGCCTCCGCTTCGCCGCGGAAGCCGGAGGTGGGGTGTTGAAGCGCCGGGAACACCTCGACTGTGATCTCGGTGCTCACCGACCAGACCGTGTCGGACGGGCGGGGCGCCATGATGGCGTACCCCAGCACGTCGTCGGCGAACACGCCGAGCGCGCCGGGGCCGAGCCGGCCATCCGCGTCTCGCAGCCAATCACCGGCGGGCATCCACCCGCGCGTGGAGAGTCCGTCGACCGTGAGGCCTTCCACGCGAAATGTGGCTTCGGGGCCGCCGGTGACGATCGGGAGGTCGTCCATCAGTCCTTCGCCAGGATCAGCGAAGCGTTGTGCCCGCCGAAGCCGAAGGCATTCACCAGCGCGGCGCGATACGAACCGGTGCGTGGTTCGCGCACGACATCGAGGTGGATGTCCGGGTCGACCTCATCCACATTGATCGTTCCCGGCAGCACGCCGTCGTGAAGCGCCCGCGCCGCAACGACGGCCCCGAGCGCGCCAGAGGCCCCGAGCAGGTGCCCGACCATCGACTTGGTCGACGTCACTGCGGTGGGACCGATGGCCTCGAGGATCGCCTTGGCCTCGTTGCTGTCGCCGAGCGGCGTCGAGGTGGCGTGCGCGTGTACGAAGTCGATATCGCCGGGCGCGAGGCCTGCGGACTTCAGCGCGAGCGTCATGGTGCGGGCCTGGTTCTCGGTGTCGGCGGCCACGATGTCGTAGGCGTCCGAGGTGAGCGCTGCGCCCTCCAGCCAGGCGTGCACGGTCGCCCCGCGTGCCGCCGCGTGGGCATCGCTCTCGAGCACGAGCAGGGCGGCACCCTCGCCGAGCACGAAGCCGTCGCGCCCGACATCGAAGGGTCGTGAGGCGAGCGTCGGTTCGTCGTTTCGCCGGGAGAGCGCCCGGGTCTGGGCGAGCGAGCCGAGCGTGAGCGCGGTGACACAGGCCTCGGTGCCGCCGGCCAGCACGACGTCCGCGGTGCCGGCGAGGATCATCTCGCGGGCCATCATGATCGCCTCCGAGCCGGAGGCGCATGCGCTCACCGGGGTTCGGGCGCCGGCGCGAGCGCCGATCGCCATCGACAGCCAGGCGGCGGCGCCGTTCGCCATCATCATGGTGACGGTGTGCGGCGACACCCGTCGCGAGCCACCCTCCTCCAGGCGGTGTTGCTGTTCGATCGTCGTGCGCAGCCCGCCGATGGCGGTGCCGACGATGACGGCGACCCGATCACGGTCGGCTTCCGGCGACCCGGCGTGCTCCCACGCCTCACGCCCCGCGACGATGGCGAGCTGCTCGACCCGGTCCATGCGGCGACGTTCCGGAACACTCAGACGCTCCTCGAAACCGTCGTCGACCAGTCCGGCGATCGAGACCGGCAGGTCGTCTGCCCACGGCTCCGTGATGCGAACGACACCCGAACGGCCCGCGACCAGCGACTGCCAGGTGGTCTCGGCATCCAGTCCAACGGGCGTTACCGCTCCATAGCCGGTCACCGCAATGCGCATCACCATAGGCTATCGGGAGTAAAGAAAGGCCCGGAACGTGAGAGCAATTGTCGTGAAGACCCTCGATGGACCGGAATCGGCCCGCCCAGGAGAGCTGCCGGAACCCGAAGGAGCCCACGAGCGGGCTCGCGGGAAGCGAGTGCTCATCGACGTGCACGCCGCCGGACTGTCCTTCATCGACGCGCTGCAGGCGCAGGGCGTGTACCAGTACGCCACGCCGCCGCCGTACGCGCCCGGCAGCGAGGCCGCCGGGATAGTGCGGGAGGCGGATGCGGGTTCCGGCTTCGAGGTCGGCGACCGCGTGGCGGGGATCACCTTCTGGGGTGGACTCGCCGAACGTTGCCTGATCGCACCCGACTACAGCGTGCGGCTGCCCGACGCGGTCTCCTTCGTCGACGGCGCGGCCGTCTATCTCAACTATTCGACCGCCTGGTACGCCTACTATCGGGCGGGCGTCACCGAGGGGCAAACCGTGTTGCTGCACGGTGCGGCCGGCGGCGTCGGCTCTGCCGTGCTCGATCTCGCTCCGGTGTTCGGCGCGCGAGTGATCGCGGTCGTCTCGAGTGACGAGAAGGCACGCCTGGCCGAACGTTCAGGAGCGTGGGCTGTGCTGCGCTCCGATGAACCGTGGCTCGAGCAGGCGCGCACCCTCACCGATGGACACGGAGTGGATGTCGTGCTCGACCCGGTGGGCGGCGACCGCTTCACCGACTCGCTGCGCGCCATGCGGATCGGCGGCACCCTCGTGGTGATCGGTTTCGCCGGTGGCTCGATCCCCGAGGTGAAGGTGAACCGGCTGCTGCTGCGCAATCTCACGCTCACCGGCATCTCGATGGACTCGATGGACACCGAGCGCCCCGGTGAGCTCGTCATGGTGCGCGACGCCGTCCAGCGGCTGCTCGATGACGGCCGCATTCATCCTGTGGTGGGGGAGCGGTTCCCGTTCGAGCGCGGCACGGATGCCCTCGTGCGGATGGCCGAGGGGAGCACGGCCGGGAAAGTGGTCGTCGAGCTCGCGCCTTAGGCGCTGTACTCGCCGTTCCCGCCGACGGCGGACGGCAACTCGACCACCTGCGCCGCGTAGCAGAGGCCCGCGCCGAACCCGAACTGTAGAGCCAACTGTCCGCCATGCGCCGCTCCTTCGCGGAGCAGCCGCTCGGTGGCAAGGGGCACCGAGGCTCCAGAGGTGTTGCCGGTGTCGATGATGTCCCTGGCGACGACGACGTCGTCGCGCAGACCAAGCTGGTCGATCATGCTGTCGATGATGCGGAGATTCGCCTGGTGCGGAATGAACACGTCGATGTCTTCGGGCCGCACACCCGCCGCGTCGATGGCCTTGCGTGCGAACTCGGGCACCACCGACGTCGCCCAGCGGAACACCGACGGACCCTCCTGGCGCGCCGTCGGCCAGACGACCTCCTCGCCGGGCTCGGCATTCTTGTAGTCCAGCCAGCTGTGGGTCATGGTGATCGCATCGGAATGGGTACCGTCCGAGCCCCAGATGGTCGGGCCGATACGCGGCACGTCCGACGGCCCGACGAGCGCGGCGCCCGCGCCGTCCCCGATGATGAACGAGATGCTGCGGTCGGTGGGGTCGCCGTAGTCCGAGAGTTTCTCGGCGCCGATGACGAGAACGTGGCGGGCCAGCCCCGACCGGATCATGGCATCCGCCTGTCCGATCCCGTAACAGAACCCGGCGCAGCCGGCGTTCACGTCATACGCCGCTGCCGACGGCGACGTGTTGATGCGCTCGGCCACCACCGGCGCCATGCCGGGAGTGGGCTGCATCCAGGAGACCGTCGAGACGATCACGACATCCACGTCGGACGGGTCGACGCCGCTCGCCTCAAGCGTGGCGCGCCCGGCCTGCTCGGCGAGGTCCTGCACGAGCACATCGCGCGGTGCCCGGCGGCGGGTGATGATTCCGGTGCGCCGGCGGATCCACTCGTCCGAGCTGTCGAGCGGCCCGGCGATCTCGTCGTTCGACACGACGAGCGACCCTCGTGCGCCACCGACGCTGAGGATGCGGGAATACCCGGATGGCTGTGCGCTGCGCAGCGTGGCGGTCATGTGAGGGGCCTTTCTCGCACGTCGCCCGCGGGGTCTGGACGGCGACGTCCGAGAGTTTACTCTCGACGCGCGGGCAGCCTGACTGGCATTACCTGCAGTACGCAAGTATCATCGGGCGTACTGCTTGACCCATCCACTGCGGAGAAGAACATGCCCGTCGATCGCCTGCTTCCCACATCCGAAGCCGAAGACCTGCTCGACCTCACCCGCGACTTCGCCGACCACGAGCTCGCGCCGATCGTCGACGAGTACGAGCGCGAGGAGCGCTATCCGGAAGGGCTGTTCGGCAAGATGGGGGAACTCGGGCTGCTCGGCCTTCCCTACACGCAAGAATTTGGCGGTGGCGGCCAGCCGTACGTCGTCTACCTGCAGGTGCTCGAAGAACTCGCGGCACGGTGGGCGGCGGTCGCCGTCGCGACCAGCGTGCACGTGATGTCGTGCTTCCCGCTCGTCACCTTCGGCACCGACGCGCAGAAGGCCGCGTGGCTTCCCACGATGCTCGAGGGCCAGGTCGTCGGCGGATACAGCCTCTCCGAGCCGCAGGCCGGATCGGATGCCGCGGCTCTCAGCTGCAAGGCCGAGCTGGTGGGCGACCAGTACCGCATCTCCGGAACCAAGTCGTGGATCACCCACGGCGGCAAGGCCGACTTCTATTCGCTGTTCGCCCGCACCGACGAGGGCTCCCGTGGAGTCTCCTGTTTCCTCGCGCCCGGTGAAGCGGAGGGCCTGAGCTTCGGCCGCCCGGAGGGCAAGATGGGGCTCCACTCCATCCCCACCACCAGCGCCTTCTGGGACGGTGCCGAATTCGGCGCAGATCGCCTCATCGGCGAGGAGGGCGACGGCTTGCGAATCGCGTTCAGCGCCCTCGATTCAGGTCGCCTCGGAATCGCCGCCGTCGCCACGGGCCTCGCCCAGGCGGCGCTGGATGTCGCGGTCGACTACGCGCAGGAGCGCACCGCCTTCGGCAAGCGCATCTTCGATCACGAGGGCCTCGGGTTCATGCTCGCCGACATGGCGGCCGCCGTCGACTCCGCTCGCGCCACCTATCTCGATGCGGCCCAACGCCGCGACGCCGGCCGGCCGTATGGCCGCCAGGCATCCGTCGCAAAGCTGATCGCCACCGACGCCGCGATGCGGGTCACCACCGATGCCGTGCAGGTGCTCGGCGGCTACGGCTACACGCGCGACTTCCCGGTGGAGCGTTACATGCGCGAGGCCAAGATCATGCAGATCTTCGAGGGCACCAACCAGATCCAGCGGCTGGTCATCAGCCGCAGCCTCACCTCGTCGAACGGCCAGAGCCGGCCGGTGCCGCT
>JAODAT010000056.1 GCA_025463565.1 Microbacteriaceae bacterium | reverse complement strand
TGCTGCTCGTCGTGTTCGCGTCACGCGCGGCACGCGGCGCTCGCGACGCCTGGGTGCGCTTGCGGATCATCAGCCCCATCGTCGTCGCGGCCATCATCGTCATCGTCTCGATCCCGGGATTCCTGCCGGACTGGGTTCGTCTCGAGCAGGCGCTGTGCGGCCTGCTTGTGCTGCCGGCGGCGATTCTCGTCAACCTTCCTCGCGCGAAAACGTCGTTTTCTCCGGAAGCGTAGGGTCGACTCGTGGTCGATCCGCGCTGGAGAACAATCCTGACGGTCGCCCCCTATGTCGTTCTCGGGATGCTCGCCGCGTTCACCGTATGGATCGAGTGGGGCGACACGAGGCATCTCGCGCTGACGCTCGGGCTCTGCGCGGCGGATGTGGTGTGGATCGTGCTCTTCCGCCATTCGCCAGGAGCGTGGCGGGTTCACCCCGCTGTCATCGCCGTGTTCATGGCCGGGCTCGTGGGACTCAACCTCGCGCTGGTGCTGCTCGGCAGCTGGTTCGGATTCCTGGCGATCGCCACCTTCACCTTCGCGTATTCCATCGTCCCCTGGCCCGGGGAGTTGTTCGCGGTGGGTGCGACGGCGATCGTCGCCGGAATCGCGCAGGCGTCTTCGCTGGCAAGCGATCCCGCGGGCACCTTCGAACGGGTCTGCATCATTCTGCTCAACGTCATCGTGATGTGCGGGCTGTCGTGGAGCCTCCGGCTCGCCGGGAGGCAGGCGATGCGCTGGGCCACCGAGACGGAACGCTCACGGCTGGCGCGCGAGATCCACGACACCCTGGCGCAGGGCTTCGTCGGCATCGTGACCCAACTTCAGGCCGCCGACGAGGCACCGGATGACGAGACGCGACGGAGACATTCCGCCGCGGCTCTCGATCTCGCGCGCGAGGGTTTGGCCGAGGCCCGGCGATCCGTGCAGGCGTTGCGGCCGGCGGCCCTCGAATCCGTGCGCCTGACCGATGCACTCGGAACGGTGACGCGCGCGTGGTCGGCGCGCACCGGCATCCCCGTGCGACTCTCGACGTCCGGCGATGCCCGGTCATTGTCGGTGGATGTCGAGGTAGCCCTCCTGCGGACCGCCCAGGAGGCCCTCGCCAATGTCGAGCACCACGCGGTCGCGCGGGCGGTGGAACTGACATTGCGCTCGGACACCCACGGCACCCGGCTCGAGGTGCGGGACGACGGTCGAGGTTTCGATGCTGCCAAGCCGGCGACGGGGGATGGCGGATACGGGCTGATTGCCATGCGGGAACGGCTCGAGTCCGTGGCCGGCTCCCTGGTGATCGAGTCTCGCCCCGGTGATGGCACGGCGGTGCGAGCGGAGGTGCCGGCGTGAGCATCGTTCGACTGCTGGTGGTCGACGACCACCCGGTGGTGCGCGACGGCATCGTCGGGATGGTTGCGTCCTCGGATGACATCGAGGTGGTCGGTGAGGCCTCCGACGGGGCAGAAGCGGTGAAGCTCGCCCGAGCGCTCACGCCGGATGTCGTGCTCATGGACCTGCGGATGCCGGGCATGGACGGCGTCGCGGCCATCCGCGAATTCGCTCGTCTCGGCATCCCGAGCCGCGTCGTCGTCCTGACGACTTTTGACGCCGACGCGGATGTCCTCCCCGCGATCGAGGCCGGCGCGGCCGGCTACCTGCTCAAAGACTCCCCTCGGGACGACCTGCTCCGCGCGATCCGGGCCGCGGCCACCGGCGCGGCGGTGCTCGCGCCGTCCGTGGCGACGAGACTTATGGGCCGGGTGCGCCAGAGCGACGACTCAGTTCTCAGCCCGCGCGAACTCGAGGTGCTTGCACTTGTCGCGGCCGGATCCACGAATCGTGTCGCCGGCGAGACGCTCCATCTCAGCGAGTCGACGGTGAAGACACACCTGCTGAGCATCTACTCGAAGCTCGGAGTGACGGATCGGGCCTCGGCTGTGGCGGAGGGATTTCGTCGCGGCTTGCTCGACCGCTAGTCAGGCGGCGCGGCATAGCCTGAAGGTATGACCCTGCTGCCCCTCGATCCCGACCAGCTTCTGTCGACCACTCGGGCGGTACGCAAGCGACTCGACCTGACCCGACCAGTTCCCCGCGAACTGGTGCGGGAGTGCGTGGCGATGGCGCTGCAGGCGCCGTCCGGCTCGAACATCGTCACGATGGAGTTCATCGTCGTCACCGACGCCGACAAACGCCGCGCGATCGGGCAGGTTTACCGCGAGGTCTACGCCGGCTACAAGGAATCACCCTGGTACGCCGGCCGCCATTCGATACCTGACCCGGCGATGCATGCGCAACAGCAACGGGTGGCGGGCTCGGCCGACTACCTCGGCGAGCACATGGGGGACATGCCGACGCTGGTGATCGCGGCCAACCGCGGCGCGAACCGGGAGGCCGCCGTCGCCGGGATGGGCAACGTGCTTCCCGCGACCTGGAGCTTCATGCTCGCGGCCCGGGCTCGAGGGCTCGGCACCTCGTGGACGGCGATGCACCTCGCCCGCGAGCGGGACGTCGCCGACATCCTCGGCATCCCTTTCGAGACGGTTGCTCAGGCCGTGCTCACCCCGCTGGCGTACACGAGGGGCACCGACTTCAAGCCGGCGCTTCGGCCGGAACCGGATTCGGTCATCCACTGGGACGAATGGTAGCTCGCGGATCGGCCCATACTGGAGGTATCGCAAGGGAGAGCTGACATGTCCACAGTCGCATTGATCCGGTTCGAGGCCGACGCCGCACGCAGCTCAGAGGTGATCGCGGCGGCCAAAGACAACACCGGTCCGTTGCTCGACTGGCTGATACGCATCGGCGAGAGGGACTGGCTCGATTACGAGGTGTGGGCCGCCGACGATGCGACATCGACCTCCGAATGGCTGTCCATCCCGCTCGATGTCGAAAGCGGCACGCTCGTCGACTCCGACGATGCGGGCCGGATCGACGTCACGGTGGGGGCGACCGTGGAACTGACGCGCTTCCGCACGCAGCCGGGGCACGCGGATGAGCTCATCGCCGCTCGGCCCGGGATGCTCGTGTCGTTCCGCACCGACCGCGCCGGCTTCCTCGCCAGCGACCTCGTGCGTCTCGGCGACGACGAGTGGCTGGATGTCGTGTTCTGGCGTTCGTCCGACGACTACGCCGCGTCGCGCGCGCAGGGCGCCAACACGCCGGCAATCACCACGTACTTCGGAGCCATCGCGGAAATACTCAGCGCCGAGGAGGGCGTGATCGCCGCCTGACCCGCGCCCCTACCTTCGGAAATTCAGGACAATGGTCACGTCGGCCGCGGCATCCGGCCGTTTTCGTGACCAGCTCGAACCAAAGTCCTGAATTTCCGAAATACGCGGGCGTAGAGTCCGGGGCATGAGCGCTGCGCCTACCGACTTCTGGGGGATCGTCATCCCGGGCTGGATCGGCGCGGTCGGTGGCGCCGTCGGGGCTTTCATCGGCGTTGCGGCCTTCATCCTGTCGCTGCGGAACCGCGGTGGACTCAGGACGATCGCACGAAACCTTGCTCCGGGCATCCAGGCGCGAACGGATGCCGCGCCGGCCTGGCGCGTGGACCGCCGGGGCCAAGGGTACATTCTGGTCAACGCGTCGGGGTCGCCGGCCGAAGTGCGCGGCATCTCCGGCACCGGCGTGCGCACTCTTGCCGACCTGCCGCTCACGCTCGCTGTCGGTGAGGCGCTGCCGTTCACCATCAGTCGTGGACTGGTCGGCGCGACCGTGTCATCCGTGCGCATCGAGTCGGCCGACGGCATCCATACCCTCCTCGTCTGACCCCACCCTTCGGAAATTCAGGACTTTGGTCATCGAAAATGGCCTGAGAACGCGATCTCGACCGCTCGCGTTACCAAAGTCCTGAATTTCCGAAAGTACGAAAGGCCGAGAGACCTGGTCTGCTGACTACAGCAGCCGCTCCGTGCTGTGGATCGTCGAGTGTCCTTCGAAATGCCAGGTGAGCACGACGGCCTCGGCGCCGGCAGCTAACACCACGAATTCGTAGACATCCCCATACTCCACTCGCGTGGGCAGGTGATGGCTGAGCCTCACGAACCGGCGGGCGGTCTCCGGCTCCACGTCGAGTTTCTCGATCACGATGTGGCGACCCGACTGGTTGGTGAGTCCGATCTTGTTCGGCTCGGTCTCGGATGCCGCGCTCCAGGCGGGCGGGAGCACGCGCTCCTGCGCGGCGAGCGACTGTCCGGCGATGCGGTTCGCCTCGGTGGACCGCGCGTTGGCACGCAGGGCCACGATCACGCTGGCGATCGCGATCGCCGACGCCAGGATTCCCACAGCAAGGGTTATCCAGTTGGCGACGGTCATGCGGGCGACACTACGCCGACCCTGCGACGTGCCCGATCCTGGCGCAGCAGCGCGAACAGGATGCCGAGCGCGGCCCCCAGCAACATCGCAACACCGTGCGCGTCGCCGAGCACCACGAGAATCACGCCAACGAGAATCGCCGCGCTCGCGCACACCCGCACGACGACGCGGCTCGACGCGACGAGTCCGAGCCCGCAGACGCTGAGCATCAGGCCGTCGTCAGCGAACGAGCTGCCGCCGCCCGTCGCGTGCCAGACGAACACGGCGACGAGGTTCAGCACGACGGATGGCAGGAGATAGAGCACCACCGCTCGCCAGCGTCCCCATACCCACTCGCCGACGGCCACGGCCGCCGCGATCACCAGAAGGTTGAAGATCGCGGCCACCAGTCCGCCGTCCTGCGCGGCGATGGCGGTGAGGATGCGCCACCACTGGCCGTGATGGATGGTGAGGTCGGGCGACCGCGTTAGCGCGGCGCCGATCTCCGGCACGGCGAACTGCAGCAGCGACGGCACACCGATCGCGATTACGGCGACAACCGCGACCACAGGGAAGGGTCGCGGCCGCGCCGGAATGATCCGGATGGCAATGGTGACGAAGAGCACGAGCACGACGATGAACAGCAGGATGCTCGGCAGCGATTCCCCTGAGGTGTCCACCGCCCCATTATTCAGTCAGTTGCGCTGGCCCGCACCTGGTGCATCCTGGATCGCAGCCGCAGTAGCCGTCGCCGAACCAGGGGATACGTGGCGATCACCTCGGGTTCCTCGATCAGGCTGAACAGCCGCTTGAAGTACGCGCTCGGAGTCAAGCCGAACTCCTGGCGGAGGGAGGTCTCTTTGGCGTGGTCGTTTCGGGCGTGCGCATCCTCGAACTCGAGCAGCCGAAAGTCATCATCCTCCACGCTTACATCGTGGCAAAGATGTGCCGTTCTCCGCTCCCGCCCGTTCGGGGGCAGTCCGGTTCGGCGTACTCTGGCCGACATGGCGAGAAGCAATGGCCAGCCGGGCCGCGGTGGGGTGGCAATCGCGGTCATCGGCGTGCTGATCCTGCTGTTCGGATTCTTCGTCGGCGCCGAACTCAGGGGGCTGAACCTGCTCGGGTTCGTGTTGGTGTTGGTCGGAGTGCTCACCACCCTGTTCGGCGTGCTCCGCGAGTTCGCGGACCGCACCAGCCGCTGAACGAGAGAGTACGTTTCGCGTCACACCCGCTGAAGGAGACGCAATGGCAACAGACCAATATCACGAGCCCCCGCAGGAATTGGACGAGGACACCCGCACGTTCGCCAGGATGTGCGCGAGCCTCAGCGAGGAGGCCGAAGCGATCGGCTGGTACATCCAGCGCATGGCGGTGGAGAAGGATGCCGACGCGAAAGCGATCATGGAGGATTCGCTGGGCGAGGAATTCAAGCACTTCAGCATGGAGCTGGAGTTCCTGTTCAGGAAGACGCCGAAGTGGCGGAAGACGGCCAGGGGCATCCTGTTCAAGTCCGGTGACATCGTCGAGAACGGCGAAGCCGCGGAGGAGACAGCCGAATAGCGGCGTCCTTTGGCGTGTCGCGGAAAGCGGTCGTAGAGTCATCCAATCGAACACACGTTCGAATATCGATTGGGGAGAAAATGACCATGATCGGCGCCACCGTGACCGTATGGGTCGGTGCGCAGGGAATACCGGAACGGTTCGTGTGGGACGGTCAACGCTACCGCGTCACCGACACACCGACACCGCTGGACATCGACTACGCGTCGATCACGCACCCGCCCTCCATGCCGTTGGGCTGGCGGTTCCAGGGCACCAGCGATGCCGGGGAGACCCGCATGTTCGACGTGCTCTACGACGAACTGCGGCAGGAATGGCAGCTGCTCCACACCTACGAGTGAGCGGGCTATACAGTGACGTTATGAGAATCGTGTGGGGAATTCTTCGCATAGCGCTTGCCATCGCAACGGTTGCCGCGATTGTCGGCCAGCTGATCGTGAGCACCAACAACTGGCATTCGCTCGGCATCACCGACACGACCATCCAG
>JAODAT010000033.1 GCA_025463565.1 Microbacteriaceae bacterium | reverse complement strand
CCGGTGATCGTCGAGAAGCAGATCGAGCCGGACGCTGCGTTCCCTACCGTCGCATTCCCGAACCCCGAGGAACCCGGCGCAATGGATCTCGCGTTCGAGACGGCGACCGCCGCGAGAGCCGAGCTGGTGATCGCGAACGACCCCGATGCCGACCGGCTGGCGGTGGGCATCCCCGAGGCCGATGGATGGTCCCGTCTCAGCGGCAACGAGGTGGGCTCGCTGCTCGGCTGGCGTGCGGCCGAGCGCGGCGCTACGGTGCTCGCCGCATCGATCGTCAGCTCGCCGGCACTCGCCGCCGTTGCGAAGCACTACGGGATCGGGTACGCCGACACCCTCACCGGCTTCAAGTGGGTGTCCCGTGTGCCGGGTCTCTCCTATGGCTACGAGGAGGCGCTCGGCTACCTCGTCGACCCTGACAAGGTACGCGACAAGGACGGCATCTCGGCGGCCGTCGAGTTCGTGGCCATGGTGGCCGAGCTGAAGGCAGCGGGCAAGTCAATCCAGGACCACCGCGACGCCTTCGCCGCAACCTTCGGCGTCTTCGCGTCCGCCCAGCTCTCGCTTCGAGTCACCGACATCGACGACATCGGACGGATGATGGCGCTGCTTCGCGCGCAGCTCCCGAACGAGATCGCGGGCATTGTCGTCGACAGCGTTGACGACTTCGCGACCGGAGTCGGCGCGTTCCCGCCCAGCGACATCCTGCGCTTCTGGTTGGCGGATGGGGCGAGGATTATCGTGCGCCCGAGCGGCACCGAGCCGAAGGTGAAGGTCTACCTCGACGCGTCGAGCGAGGAGTTGGTCGCGGCACTCGAGGTCGCCATGAAGCAGCTACTCGCTCCCTAGCGCGGCCTCCAGCTTGCGCGACAGCTCGTCGGTGTCGAAGTAGTTCTCCACCACGATCACGTCGGCGTTGGTCGGGCCGATGGCGTCGACGAACTCGGCCGAGGTGAGGATCACCTGGGCGTCGGCTGCGTCGCGCTTCAGCGTGCCGAGGTGGGCGGCCAGCACGTCGGCCTCGATCCCGAGCCGTGCGAGCACCCGTTCGGCGTTCACCTTGAGGATGCCGGAGGTGCCGATACCGGCGCCGCAGATGGCGACGATCTTCACGATGCCGTCTTCACTGCAGGATCCGAAGCACGTCATCTTTCGATCGTGCCGCGATCAGGTCCTGCACCGCGCTGGTGTCGTTGAACACGTTCGCGATCGCCGCGACCGACTCGAGGTGCCCGGCCGGCGAGGTGATCGCCAGCGCCAGGACGACGTGAACCGGGTCGTTGTGCGGATGCCCGAACGGCACGGGAGTGGCGAGCGTCACGACCCCGAGGCCGTCTTTCAGCACCGCGTTGCCGGGTCGGGCGTGCGCGAGGGCCAGCCCTGGTGCGATCACGACGTACGGACCGTACTCCTCGATCATCCGCACCATCTCGTCTGCGTAGCCGGCACGGGCGACCCCGGCGTCGGCGAGAGCACGGCCCGCGATGCGAACGGCATCGCGCCAGTCCGTCGCCTCGGCGCCGATGATGATCGCCCGTTCGTCTAGCGGTGGCAGCGGCATTTATGCGCCCTCGAACCCCGCCACGATGAGATCGGCAAGCTCTTCGCGGTCTTCGAGAGGCAGGAATGCGGATGCCGCGGCGTTCAACTGGAACGCCTCCAGGTCTCCGAGTTCGTAGTCGAACGCCTCGCTCAGCAGCAGCAGTTCGCGACTCAGGGTCGTGGAGGACATCAGTCGATTGTCGGTGTTGACCGTCACCCGGAAGCCGAGCTGGTAGAGCAGGTCGAAGGGGTGGTCGATCATCTCGTCGCCCCACTGCTCGATGGCGCCCGTCTGCAGGTTGGACGACGGGCTCAGTTCGAGCGCGATCTCGCGATCCTTCACCCACTGCGACAGTCGGCCGAGCTCCACGAAGGTGCTCTCGCCGTCTTCGCGCGCGACGTTGATGTCCTCGGCGATGCGCACCCCGTGGCCGAGTCGCAACGCGCGTCCGTCGACGAGGGCGCCGCGGATGCTGTCAAGCCCGTCGGCCTCCCCGGCGTGCACAGTACGGGGCATGAAGTGCTCGGCGAGGTAGTCGAAAGCCGGCTGCAGGAGGCTCGGCGGAAAACCGGCCTCGGGGCCCGCGATGTCGAACCCGACCACGCCGTTGTTGCGGTGGCGCACGGCCAACTCCGCGATCGCAAGCCCATCACCGGTGTGGCGCATGGCGCTCACCAGCTGGCCGGCGCGCAGGCGGAAACCATCGGTGCGGAGGTCCGAGATGCCCTGCTCGATGCCCTCCTGCACGGCGTCGACCGCCTGGTCGAGCGTGAGCCCGGCGCTGAGGTGCTGCTCGGGTGCCCAGCGGAGCTCCCCGTAGATGACACCGTCGGCGCCGAGGTCCTGCACGATCTCCCGGGCGACCCGTGCGAGACCCGCGGCGGTCTGCATCACGCCGATGGTGACGTCGAAGGTCTTCAGGTATTCGACCAGCGAGCCGGAGTCCGCGCTGTCGGCGAACCAGCGACCGAGCGCCTCCGCGTTGTTCGCGGGGAGTTCCATGCCGATCTCGTCGGCGAGTTCGATGATGGTCTGCGGACGCAGCCCGCCGTCGAGGTGGTCGTGAAGGGACACCTTCGGCAGCGCGGTGATATCGGCACCGCCGCCGGGCATGAGGAGGCTGGTCATGGGGTCAAATCTACCGGGCCGGGATGTCTACTAACCTGACCGAATGACGGCTCGAAAGATCATCCTCGACTGCGACCCCGGCCACGACGACGCGATCGCCATGATCCTCGCCCATGGCAGCCCCGAGATCGAGCTGCTCGCGGTCACCACGGTGCACGGCAACCAGACGATCGAGAAGGTCACCCGCAATGCGTTGGCCGTCGCCACCATCGCCGGTATCACCGGGGTGCCCTTCGCGGCGGGTGCCCACCGACCGCTGGTACGGGAGCCGGAAGTGGCGGAGTCCATCCACGGCGAGTCGGGGCTCGATGGGCCGGTACTGCCCGAACCAGCCTTCGCGGCATCCGGGATGCACGCGGTAGACCTCATCATCGACACAATCATGGGCAACGAGCCGGGCGCCGTCACGCTCGTGCCGACCGGAGCCCTCACCAACATCGCCCTCGCCGTGCGCAAAGAGCCGCGCATAGCCGAACGGGTGAAAGAGGTCGTGCTGATGGGCGGCGGCTACGGCGGCGGCAACTGGAGCGCAGCCGCCGAGTTCAACATCGTGATCGACCCGGAGGCCGCACACATCGTGTTCGGCGAGAGGTGGAAACTCACCATGGTGGGGCTAGACGTCACCCACCAGGCCCTGGCGACACCGGATGTCGTGGCCGCGATCGCCGCGGTTGGCACCGCGCCAGCCCGCTTCGTCGGCGAGCTGCTCGAGTTCTTCGGCCAGACCTACAAAGACGCCCAGGGCTTCGACTACCCGCCCGTGCACGACCCGTGCGCGGTCGCTCTCGTGATCGACCCGACCGTGATGGATGTGGTGAAGGTACCTCTGAGCATCGAACTGACCGGAACACATACCCTCGGCATGACGGTGGCCGACTTCCGCTCTCCGGCCCCGGACGACTGCACCACCCACGCCGCGACGAAGCTCGACCACGCCAAGTTCTGGGCGCTGATCGTCGATGCGCTGGAGCGGATCGGTTAAGCGGGTCGAGCTTGTCGAGACCTCACGAACGAATTACGTCGGTGAGGTCTCGACAAGCTCGACCCGCTCTATTGAGTGATCTTCTCCGCGATCAGCGGGCCGCCGTCATCGATCGTGTCGCCGGGGTCTCCGATCAGGTAAGCGCCATCCAACGCCTCGAGCGCCCGCGCGAACCGCTCC
The DNA here is from genome assembly GCA_025463565.1 of Microbacteriaceae bacterium. Lineage (GTDB taxonomy): Bacteria > Actinomycetota > Actinomycetes > Actinomycetales > Microbacteriaceae > Lacisediminihabitans. The sequence continues at coordinate 14,275 of JAODAT010000033.1, read as the reverse complement.
GGCTCGTCGGCGCTGAGGGTGAACAGCGGCTGGCCCTTCGTCACCGTGTCGCCTGGCTTCGCGTGCAGGTCGACGCCGGCGGCGTGCTGCACCGGGTCTTCCGCGCGAGCGCGCCCGGCGCCGAGCCGCCACGCGGCGATGCCGAACGGCAGCGCCTGCTGCTGCACGAGCACACCCGATCGTTCTGCCGCAACGACGTGGGTCTCGCGGGCGACGGGCAACTCCGCGGAAGGGTCGCCGCCCTGCGCGGTGACCATAGCGCGCCAGGTGTCCATGGCGCGGCCGTCGTCGAGCGCGGCAGCGACATCGGCATCCGGGAACCCCGCGAGCGCGAGCATCTCGGTGGCGAGCGCGAGAGTCAGCTCACGGATGTCGGCGGGACCGCCGCCGGCCAGCACCTCCACCGATTCGCGCACCTCGTTCGCGTTGCCGATGGCGAGGCCGAGGGGCACGTGCATGTTGGTGATCAGCGCCGAGGTCGCGACGCCGGCATCCTGGCCGAGCTGCACCATCACCTGTGCGAGTTCGCGCGAGTGCTCGATGTTCTTGAGGAACGCGCCGGAACCGAACTTCACGTCGAGCACAAGTGCCGCTGTGCCTTCGGCGATCTTCTTGCTCATGATCGATGAGGCGATCAGGGGAATCGCTTCGACCGTGCCGGTGATGTCGCGCAGGGCGTAGAGCTTGCCGTCCGCCGGAGCGAGACCGGAGCCGGCGGCGCAGACGACCGCGCCAACCTGCTCGAGAATCTCGCGCATCCGCGCCGGCGACACGTTCGCCCGCCAGCCGGGGATGCTCTCCAGCTTGTCGAGGGTGCCGCCGGTGTGGCCGAGGCCGCGGCCCGACAGCTGCGGAACCGCCACCCCGAAGGAGGCGACCAGCGGCGCGAGCGGCAGCGTGATCTTGTCGCCGACGCCACCCGTGGAGTGCTTGTCCGTGGTCTTCTTCGACAGGCTCGAGAAGTCCATGGTGTCGCCGGACGCGATCATGGCCATCGTCAGGTCTTTGATCTCGCGGCGGTCCATGCCGTTGAGGAAGATCGCCATCGTCATGGCCGACATCTGCTCGTCGGCGACATAGCCGCGGGTGTACGCGTCGATCAGCCAGTTGATCTCGTCGGTGGAGAGCGCACCCTTGTCACGCTTGGTGCGGATGAGGTCGACGGCGTCGAAAGCCTCCACGGTCAGCCTGCGTACTCTTCGAGAGTGCGCGGCCCGAACGCATCGGGGAGCACCTCGTCGATCGTCTTCACGCCCGAGACGGTCTGCAGCAGCATCCCGTCGGCCGAGTGTTCGTAGAGCAGCTGTCGGCACCGGCCGCACGGCATGAGCGCGCCGCCCTTACCATCCACACAGGCGAACGCAACCAGCTTGCCGCCACCCGTCATGTGCAGGCTGGACACCAGCGCGCACTCCGCACACAGGCCGAGGCCGTACGACGCGTTCTCTACATTGCAGCCGGAAATGATCCGACCGTCATCGACGAGCGCCGCGGCCCCGACCGGGAAGTGGGAGTAGGGCACGTAGGCGTGGGACATCGCCTCGAGAGCGACCTCGCGGAGGCCGTCCCAATCGATTGCAGGGCTCATGATTTTATGTACGGCTTTCCGGATGCCGCAGGCCCTCGAACGTGCCCGACCAGCCCCGCGACGGCGAAGATCGTCACCACGTAGGGAAGCATCGCCATGAACTCGCTCGGCACCGGCGATGCGCTCGTCACCAGCGTGTACTTGAGGCTCGTCGTGAACCCGAAGAGGAGTGCGGCGAGGGTGGCACGAACGGGGTTCCACTGGCCGAAGATCACCGCGGCGAGCGCGATATAGCCGGCGCCCTGGGTCACCTCGCGAGTGAACAGTGGAGAAGCGGCGAGGCTGAAGTACGACCCGCCGGCTCCGACGATCGCGCCGGCCAGCAGCACGTTCCAGAACCGGGTCGGGTTGACCCTGATGCCCACGGTATCCGCGGCTGTCGGGTGCTCGCCCACCGCGCGCAGGCGCAGGCCCCAGCGGGTCTTGTACAGCCCGAACCAGACCAGGAACACCGCCACGTACATGATGTAGACGATGACCGTTTGGCGGAACAGGGCCGGCCCGAGCAGCGGGATCTGGCTGAGCAGCGGGATCGGCAGGATCGGGAACTGCGTCGGCGCGTTGAACTGGCTCGGCTGGTTTGCGAGCACCTGCGAGTACAGGAAGTCGGTGAGGCCGATCACCAGCACGTTGAGCACGACGCCGACGATCACCTGGTCGACGATGTAGGTGATCGAGAACACGGCGAGCAGCGCCGAAACCAGCACACCGGCGAACATCGCCGCGATGAATCCGGCGACGGCCGAGTGCGTGACGGTCGCGACGACCGCCGACACGAACGCGCCGGCGAGCAGCTGGCCCTCGATCGCCACGTTGACGACGCCCACGCGTTCCGTGATCACGCCGCCGAGCGCACCGAAGATTAGCGGAACGCTGATGCCGATCGCGCTGAGCAGCAGGCCGGGCACCGCGACCGGGGTCGTCGAGCCTGCCGCGGCCCAGGTGAGGAACCCGACGAAGAACAGGATCGCGAAAATGGCGGTCAACCAGAGCGGTACTTTCTTCGCGATGTACGAACGCCAGTACCCGAAGGCCGTGATCGCGAGCAGCAGAATCGGAATGACGATCCCGGTCTGCCTCGTGGGAACCGAGAGGATCGGGATCTTGATGAAGTCGAAGCTCGTCGTCAGGTTGAAGTGCGTGTCACCGGAGCGCCCGAACGCTATGAACAGCAGCGCGCCCAGCACTGTGAACACCGAAAAGATGATCGGCGTCTTCCAGCTTTTGATCACTGCCTTTTCGAGCTGGATGGGCGATTCGTCGATCCCCGCGTTCGCGACTGCTGTGCTCACTTGGACACCACCTCTTCCGTGGTCGTTAGTGTCTTGATGGGCGTTGGCTTCTTTCTGGATCCCGGCTTCGGCAGGTGGAAGATCGTGCGCACGAGCGGCGGCGCCGCGATGAACAGCACGATCACGGACTGCACGACAAGCACGATGTCGACCGGCACGTTCTGCGCGGCCTGCATCGTGTATCCCCCGGCCTGGAACGCACCGAACAGTAGTCCGGCACCGAGCACGCCCCACGGGCGCGAGCGCCCGAGCAGGGCGACGGTGATCGCGCTGAACCCGATGCCCGAGTCGATGCCCGACGAGAAGCCGGAGGTGATGACGCCCTGCACCTGGTTCGCTCCGGCGAGACCGACCAGCGCACCCGAGATGAGCATGCCGTAGATATACATGCGGTTGACGTTGATGCCGGCGGTGCGAGCAGCACGCGGGTTCTCACCGATCGCGCGGAACTTGAACCCCAGGCTCGACCGGTTCAGCAGCCACCAGACGAAGACGGTCGCAGCGATCACCAGCACGAAGCCGATGGTGAGCGAAAATTGTGGTCCGAACAACGGAGGGAAGATCGCGCCCGAGTGCATCGGCGGTGACTTCGGATTGGTCGTGCCGGGCGCTTCGAGCACCGGGGTCTTCAGGAGGTAGCTGATCAGGTAGAAGGCGACGTAGTTGAGCATGATCGTCACGATCACCTCGTGCGCGCCGGTGCGCGCCTTGAGCAGGCCGACGAGGCCTGCCCAGATCGCACCGCCGAACAGGCCCGCGGCGAGTGCCACGATGAGCAGGAGCGGGAACGGCAGGTTCGCCGTGAACCCCACCCAGCCAGCACACGCCGCCCCAGCGAGAATCTGGCCCTGTCCGCCGATGTTGAACAGGCCGATGCGGAACGACAGTGCAATGCCGAGGCCGGCGGCGATCAGGCTCGTGGAATCCCACAGCGTGTCGGTCAGCGGGTGGATCGCGGCGACGAAGTTCGTCGCGGTGAAGTCGAAGATCGAGCCCTGGAAGAGTGCGACGTAGGCGCCGGAGACCGAGCTCCAGATCGCATTGAGCATGTCGCTCGGTCGTGAGAAGAAGTATGCGGAGGTGGTCTGCACGGTGGGGTCGGTCGCCGCGATGAGGATCGCTCCCACGACCAGGGCGATGACCACGGCAAGAACCGAAATGACGGCGCTGCCCCCCATGATCTGGCGGAGGGTGTCGTTCAGTCGCGACGGCGGCTCGAGCTGGTCGCCCTCGCCCGCAGTGGGCTGCTCGGTGATGGTGGTCATGCTGCTGCGCCCTTCCGAGCCTTTGTCTTCTTCGCCGGGGCCGGGATGGCCTCGGGCGATTCGCCCGCCATCATCAGGCCGAGGATGTCGCGCGACGTGTTCCCGGGAACGATCCCGATGATCGCGCCGCGGTACATCACTGCGATTCGGTCGGCGAGCGCGACTACCTCGTCGAGCTCGGTGGATACGACGATCACGGGAACCCCCGAGTCGCGGGTCTGCACGATTCGTGTGTGCACGAACTCGATGGAACCGACATCCAGCCCGCGGGTCGGCTGCGACGCCACGAACAGCCGCAACTCCCGCGACAGCTCACGGGCGAGCACGACCTTCTGCTGGTTTCCACCCGACAGCCGACCGACGTGGGTGCCGACACCCTGGGCGCGAATGTCGAATTCCTTCACCTTCTGCTCTGAGAAGTCGGCGAGGTAGCCCAGCTGGAGGCCGGCGCCACGCACGAACGGTGCACCGTCAGAGCGGTCGAGCATGAGGTTCTCGGCGATGGTGAACTCGGCGATCAGGCCGTCTTCCTGCCGATCCTCCGGGATGTAGCCGACACCGGCGTCCAGCACGCCGCGCACGTTGCGGCCGAGCAGCTGCTCTCCGTCGAGGGTGATCGCGCCGGTGACGCGATCCTGCAGGCCGAGGATCGCCTCGGCGAGTTCCGTCTGGCCGTTGCCCTGCACGCCGGCGATGGCGAGGATCTCCCCCGCCTTCACGTCGAAACTCACGTTGTTGACGACGAGCTGCCCCTCGACGTCGATCACGGACAGGCCGTCGACGACGAGGGCAGGAGCACCAGGCTTCGCCTCGTCCTTCGTCACCGTCAGCTCAACCGCACGACCGACCATCAGCGACGCGAGCTCCGTGTTGGTCGCGGTGGGCGACGCTTCGCCCACCACCTTTCCGAGACGGATGACGGTGATGCGATCGGCGACCTCGCGCACCTCGCGCAGCTTGTGGGTGATAAACACGATGGAGGTGCCCGACTCTTTGAGCTGGCGCATGATCACCATGAGCTCGTCGGTCTCCTGCGGGGTGAGTACCGCGGTCGGCTCGTCGAACACGAGCACTTTCGCGTTGCGGGACAGCGCCTTGATGATCTCCACCCGCTGCTGCACGCCGACGGGAAGGTCGCCGACCAGCGCGTCGGGATCGATGTGGAAACCGAACCGGGAGGCGATCTCGGTGACCTTTGCGCGTGCGGCGGCGAGATCCAGCCGGCCGCCGAACCTGGTCTCCTCGTGGCCGAGCATGACATTCTCGGCGACCGTGAAGACGGGGATGAGCATGAAGTGCTGGTGCACCATGCCGATGCCGGCGGCCATCGCGTCCCCTGGGCCGGCGAAATGCTGAACGACGTCGTCCAGCAGGATGTCGCCCTCCTCGGCCTGGTACAGGCCGTAGAGCACATTCATGAGGGTGGACTTGCCGGCTCCGTTCTCACCGAGCAGCGCGTGGATCTCACCTGGCTCGACCGTGAGGTCGATGTGGTCGTTGGCGACGAGGGAGCCGAAGCGCTTCGTGATGCCGCGGAGTTCGAGCTTCATGTTTCTCAATCTATCCGGCGAACGCGCCGGCGCGGAGGGGAAAGCAGGTGGGGAGACCGGATGACCCGATCCCCCCACCTGGGCGGTGCGATTAGCGCGTGCTGCTGACTACTTGCCGACCGTGATCTTTCCGCTGATGATATCCGCCTTGATGGAGGCGATCTCCTTCGTCAGCGAGGACGGGATCTTCGACTTGAAGTCGTGGAACGGTGCCAGTCCGACGCCATCGTTCTTCAACGTTCCGACGTACGGCGTGTTCGTGAACTTGCCTGCTGCGGCTTCCTTCACGACGGCGGCCGACGAGGTGCCGACACCCTTCTCGACCGAGGTCAGCAGGATGCTGCGCACGGTCGGGTCGGTGTAGTACACGTCAGCGTCGACACCGATCAGGACGATCGGCTTGCCCGAGGTCTTGATCGCCTGTGCGGCGCTCTGGTAGATCGGTCCACCGACGGGGAAGATGACGTCAGCGTTGGCGTCGATCTCGGCCTGGGCCGCAGCCAGGGCCTCGGTGCCGGCCGCGAAGCCGCCCGTGAACGAGCCGGTCTGGGTGTCGGAGTTCCATCCGACGACCTTCACGTCCTTACCCTTCTGCTTGTTGTAGTACGCCACGCCCTCGGTGAAACCTTCCAGGAAGATGTTCACGGCCGGGATCGAGATACCACCGAAGGTTCCGACGACGCCGGTCTTCGAGTACGCCGCCGCAGCGTAGCCGCCGAGGAACGAAGCCTGGTCGGTGCGGAAGGTGATCGGCTGCACGTTCGACTCGGTGTTCGAGTCATCGTCGATCGTGGCGAAGTTGATGCTCGGGTTCGCCTTGGCTGCTGCACCGGTCGCGTCGGCGAGGAGGAAGCCGACCGTGATGATCAGGCTGCACTTCTGCGAGACGAGGTTGGAGATGTTGGGCGCGTAGTCGGAGTCGGAGTTCGACTGTACGTGCTTCTCCTTGATGCCGAGGTCCTTCGCAGCGGACTGCAGGCCCTCGAGGCCGATCTGGTTGAACGAGTGGTCGTCGAATCCGCCGGAGTCGGACACCATGCAAGGCAGGTAGTTCGCGACCTTGGGCGTAGCCGTCGGCTTGGTGACTGTGGGGGCCGATGCGCACCCGGCGAGCAGTGCCGCCGTCGCGATCGTGGCAAGGCCGGTGACGACGACCTTCCGCATTGTGATTCTCAAGATGTCCTCCAAGGTGATGTCCAGCACAATGCTGGGCAAGTCTGGTAGACGTTACCGGACGCGGGTAACGCAGTGTCGTGCAATGAGGGGACACCGCTCAAGAGTTACAAAACCGCTATTGACGCGAAATATAAGCGAAATGATTCAGTTCGAAAACGAACGACTGGGCACCGTCGCGATTGCCAGCATTGCGCTGAGCTGCGCGTAGAACGCGGCACCGTCCACCGCCTCCACCACGGTGGCGTTCGGATCGAGCCCGTGCACACCCCACGACATGGCGGCGTACCCCCTCGTCAGCTCGGACGACGTCTCGATCTGCACCGACATCCGCGAACTCTTCCTGACGAGTTCGGGATGCAGCAGCACTGACGCGGTGAGCGAGTCCGGGTGGGTGGACCCCGCGATACCGACGCTCTCGTCGAAGTCGAGGGTTGTGCTGACGATGCGCACGAAGAACCTCGCGAGGGGGGTGTCGAGGGCCCCGATCTCGGCGATCTGCTCACGAGAGAACACGGCTTCGTTGAGGGTGAGCGGCGCCCAGGGCACCACCACGATGTCGAACCCGGCCTCGAACACCGTCTTCGCGGCTTCGGGATCGACATAGAAGTTGTACTCGGCCGCCGCGGTGATGTTCCCCCGCGCGTTGTTCGACCCGCCCATGATGTACAGGCTCTTCACGTTGGCAACGAAGCGCGGATCTTTGATGGCCGCCATCGCGATGTTCGTCAACGGGCCGATGCAGACGATCGTCAGCTCCCCCGGGTTCGCGGCCGCGAGGTCGATGAGGGCGTCCACCCCGGGTTTCGGGTCGGGCTCGAGCCCCGACGCATCCATGGTCAGTCCGCCGACGCCGTCGCCGTGCACATTCTCGGCGGATACCCACTCCCGGGTGAGCGGTCGGCGGCAGCCCAGGTGCACGGGCACCTCGCCGAGCCGGCCGGCCACGCTGAGGGTGAGGAACGCATTCGCCACCTGCCGCTCGAATCCCACGTTGCCTGCGACCATGGTGATCGCCTTCAGGTCGGCGGCCGGATCGAGAAGCCCGACGAGAAGGGCGACGCAGTCGTCCTGGGCGGTGTCTGTATCGATCACGAGGGGAATGGTGCTCACAGCACATCCGTCCTTCCGGAGAGCTTCAGCGCGTCGACGACCGCCTTCACCCGCTGGGCATTCTGGCTCGTCGTGACGAGAAGCGCGTCGGGGGTGTCGACCACCACGATGTCGGTCACGCCGATCAGCGAGATGAGACGACCGGTCTGGCTGATCACCACGCCGCTGGAGGTGTCAGCCAGCACCCGGGCGTTCTCACCGAGGATGGCCAGGTCGGACTTGCGACCGCCCGAGTGCAGTTTCGCGATCGCGCCGAAGTCGCCGATGTCGTCCCAGTCGAAGTCCCCGGGGATGACCGCGAGCCTGCCCGCGGCCGCTGCGGGCTCGGCCACCGTGTAGTCGATCGCGATCTTCTCCAGGCCCGGCCAGATCGCGTCGACCGCCGCGCCGCGACGATCGGTGTCCCACGCCTCGGCGAGTTCGGTGATGCTGGCCAGCAGCTCGGGCCGTGACCTGCCCAGCTGGTCGAGCAGCACGGAGGCGCGCGCGATGAACATGCCGGCGTTCCACAGGTAGTTGCCGTCGTCGAGGTAGGCCCTCGCCTGCTCGAGGTCGGGCTTCTCGACGAACGACTCGGCCAGAACAGCATTCGGTGCGCCCGGGATGTCGAGGGCGCCGTCGCAGCGGATGTACCCGAACCCGATGGCCGGCTCGGTCGGAGTGATGCCGATGGTCGCGATATAGCCGGCCTCCGCCGCGGCGACCGCCTCGGTGACCGCGCGGCGGAACCCGCGCTGGTCGCCGATCACGTGATCGGCCGCGAACGAGCCCATGATCACGTCCGGCTCGCGCTGGTGCAGGATGGCGGCCGCCAGCCCGATCGCCGCCGACGAGTCGCGGGGTTCGCTCTCCAGCACCACGTTGTGGTCGGTGATCTCGGGCAGCTGACCCTCCACCGCGGCCCGGTGGGCGCGGCCGGTCACCACCATGATGCGGTCGGCACCCGAAAGCGGAGCGAGCCGATCCCAGGTGGCGCGAAGAAGCGTCGACCCCGAACCGGTGAGGTCGTGCAAGAACTTGGGAGCGTCGGCGCGGGACAACGGCCACAGTCGCGAACCGATCCCCCCTGCGGGGATCACGCTGTAGAAATTGCGCAACGCATTTTTGGCCATCGATGCAGCCTACCTAACTGGTTAACCGCCAGTTCATCGGGTCGCCATACTGGGGAATTACAGTCCTGTCATGCGCGTAGCGATCGTGAGCGAGAGCTTCCTTCCCACCATCAACGGTGTCACCACGAGCGTGCGCAAAGTGCTCGATCACCTGAAAGCCGAAGGCCACGAAGCCATGGTCATCTGCCCGAGCGCCGGCTCCCCCGCCGAATACAACGGGTTCCCGGTTCACGCGGTACCGTCGATCGCCTACCGCCAGTTTCCGATGGGCCTGCCGAGCCCGTCCGTGCAGGCCCTGCTCCGCGACTTCGAACCCGACGTGCTGCACGCCGCCTCACCCTTCCTGCTCGGTGGCCAGGCGATCGGCGCCGCATCACGGCTCGGGGTGCCGAGCGTCGCGATCTTCCAGACGGATGTCGCCGGCTACGCCCGCAGGAACCATCTCGGGGCCGCGACCGGCCTGGCCTGGCGCTTGGTGCGCAAGGTGCACGACCTGGCCGACCTCACCCTCGCCCCCTCCTCCGCCTCCGCCGCCGACCTGGCCGCTGCCGGTGTCGAACGCATCGAGCGCTGGGGCCGCGGTGTCGACCTCGAGGCCTATCACCCCCGCACGCGCACCGACCCGGACGCTCTCGCCGTTCGCCGCAGCATCGCCCCCGGCGGCGAGGTCGTGGTCGGGTTCGTCGGTCGGGTGGCGCCGGAGAAACGTCTCGAGACGCTGGAGGCCCTTCGCGGCATCCACGGCATCCGCATCGTCATCGTCGGCGACGGGCCGTCCGTTCCGGCGGTTACCAAGGCCCTGAAAGGGATGCCCGTCAGCTGGCTGGGGCCGCTCAGTGGCCGCGACCTCGCCCTTGCATACGCGGCATTCGACATCTTCGTCACCCCGGGCACGGAAGAGACCTTCGGGCAGACCATCCAGGAGGCGCACGCCGCCGGGCTCCCGGTTGTCGCACCGCGGGTGGGTGGGCCGATCGACCTGGTGGATGACGGTACCGACGGCTATCTCTACGCGCCCGACGATCGCGCGCGCCTTCGGCTTGCGGTCTACCGCCTTGCGTCAGACGCCGACCTGCGCGCCCGTTTCGGCGAGGCCGGGCGCCGTGCGGTGCTCGGTCGCAGCTGGCAGGCGATCTGCGGCGAACTGATGCAGCACTACGAACGTGTCATCGCCAATGGCTCGTCGGGCGCATCAGAAAAGTCGGTGAAAGATCCTGCGAACTTAACAAAACTCTCTCGATCTCAAGCTATTTAGCCGCAATTAGGTTCGCCTTGGCGGCGCACCAGTTTGAGCGGGAATACACTGGAGAGGTTCCAGTTTTCGGCGAAGGATCGACCAAGGAGGGTGCTCTTGTCTGCAGCGCCTACGACAGACTCAGCGAAGAAGCATCCCGACATTCCCCTTCCGAAAGTTCCGCGCGGCACCCTGTATCGGGGCCGCGAAGGAATGTGGTCGTGGGTTCTCCACCGCATCACCGGTGTCGCCATCTTCTTCTTCCTCCTCGTGCACATCCTCGACACCTCGCTCGTTCGGGTGAGCCCGCAGGCGTATAACGCGGTCATCAACGAGTACAAGACGCCGATCATGGGTCTCGGCGAGGCCGCCCTGGTCGCCGCGATCGGCTTCCACGCCCTCAACGGCCTCCGCATCATCCTCATCGACTTCTGGAGCGTCGGGCCGAAGCGCCAGCGCCTCATGTTCTGGATCGTGATCGCCCTCTGGGTGATCCTCATGGCCGGCTTCCTGCCGCGCCAACTCATGACAATCGGGGCGGAGTTCGCCGGAGCATGACCGCCACCATCGAAAACGCGCCGATCGAGAGCCCCCGGTCCGCGGCCCCCGTTCGACGCCACCGCCGTTTCAACATCGAGAAGTGGGGCTGGATCTACATGCGCGCGAGCGGTGTGGTCCTGGTCGTGCTCATCTTCGGTCACCTCTTCGTCAACCTCGTCTCCGGCAACGGCGTTCGCGCCATCGACTTCGGTTTCGTCGGCGGCAAGCTCGCCCAGCCGTTCTGGCAGTGGTGGGACGTTTCGATGCTCTGGCTCGCGCTCATCCATGGCGCGAACGGCATGCGCACGATTGTCAACGACTACGCCAGCAACCGCCTGGTGCGAAACGTTTTCAAGGGTGCGCTGGTCGCGGCCGTCGTGATCCTGATTCTTCTGGGAACCCTCGTGGTCTTCACGTTCAACCCCTGTCCTGCAGGCTCGCCGGCCGACCTGCTCCCGAGCTTCTGCCCAGTGCAGTAGATCCAGCGCAGTAGATAGAGACACACAGCAAACATGGGAACCGACGAAGCAGGCACGACCTCGACCATCGACGGCGTGCACTACCACCAGTTCGACATCGTCATCGTGGGTGCCGGTGGCGCTGGGATGCGCGCTGCCATCGAGGCCGGGCCCGGCGCCAACGTGGCCGTCGTCTCCAAGCTCTACCCCACGCGATCCCACACCGGCGCGGCCCAAGGCGGCATGGCTGCGGCGCTCGCCAACGTCGAGGAAGACAACTGGGAGTGGCACACCTACGACACGGTGAAGGGTGGCGACTACCTGGTTGACCAGGATGCCGCCGAGATCCTCGCGAAGGAGGCCATCGACGCCGTCTTCGACCTCGAGAACATGGGCCTGCCGTTCAACCGCACGCCGGAAGGCAAGATCGACCAGCGTCGATTCGGCGGTCACACCCGTGAACACGGCAAAGCGCCCGTTCGTCGCGCGTGCTACGCCGCGGACCGCACCGGCCACATGATCCTGCAGACGTTGTTCCAGAACTGCGTCAGGCTCGGCATCAACTTCTTCAACGAGTTCTACGTGCTCGACATGGTCATGACCGAGGTCGACGGGGTTGAGAAGCCTTCAGGTGTCGTCGCCTACGAGCTCGCGACCGGCGAACTGCACGTCTTCCAGGCGAAGGCGATCATCTTCGCCACCGGCGGGTTCGGCAAGATCTTCAAGACCACGTCGAACGCTCACACTCTCACCGGTGACGGCGTCGGAATCATCTGGCGCAAGGGCCTTCCGCTCGAAGACATGGAGTTCTTCCAGTTCCATCCGACCGGTCTTGCCGGCCTCGGCATCCTTCTCTCGGAGGCGGCCCGCGGTGAGGGCGCCATCCTGCGCAACGCCTCGGGTGAGCGCTTCATGGAGCGTTACACGCCGACGCTGAAAGACCTCGCTCCGCGCGACATCGTCGCACGGTCGATGGCCACCGAGATCCGTGAAGGTCGTGGAGCCGGGCCGAACAAGGACTACCTGTACCTCGACATCACCCACCTCGAACCCGCGGTGATCGACGAGAAGCTGCCCGACATCACCGAATTCGCCCGCACCTACCTGGGTGTCGAGCCCTACACGGAGCCGGTGCCGGTTCTGCCGACGGCTCACTACGCGATGGGCGGCATCCCAACGAACATCGCCGCGGAGGTGCTGCGCAGCAACACCGACGTCGTACCGGGGCTCTACGCCGCCGGCGAGTGCGCGTGTGTCAGCGTGCACGGCTCCAACCGTCTGGGCACCAACTCGCTGCTCGACATCAACGTGTTCGGCAAGCGCGCCGGCAACAACGCCGTCAAGTACGTGCAGACGGCCGAGTGGGTGCCGCTCCCCGAGAACCCGGCCGCAGGCGTGCAGAACATCCTGAAAATGGTCACCAGTGGTGATGGCACCGAGCGCATCGCAGCGATCCGCAAGGAACTGCAGGACTCGATGGACCGGAACGCGCAGATCTTCCGCACCGACGAGAGCCTGAAGGAGGTCACGGAGCTGATCGAAAAGCTCCGTGCCCGCTACCGCAACGTGCAGGTGCAAGACAAAGGCAAGCGTTACAACACGGACCTGCTCGAAGCGGTGGAGCTCGGCTTCCTGCTCGACCTGGCCGAGGTGCTGGTCTACTCCGCGCGGGCTCGCAAGGAGAGCCGTGGCGGCCACATGCGCGAGGACTACCCGGAGCGCGACGATAAGAACTTCCTGGTGCACACGATGGCGTACCGCACCGGCGACCCGGAGTCCGCTCACGCGGGCGATCACATCCGGCTCGACTGGAAACCGGTTGTCATCACGAACTACCCGCCGATGGAAAGAAAGTACTGACATGAGTACAGCTGTTCTGGAGAACAAGCCGAACATCCCCGCCGAGGTCCCCACTTTCACGGCCACGATGATGATCCGTCGGTTCGACCCGGAAAAAGACGCTGAACCGTACTGGCAGGACTTCGACGTGGTCATGCAGGGTACCGACCGCGTGCTGGATGCCCTCCACAAGATCAAGTGGGAGCAGGACCAGACGCTCACTTTTCGGCGTTCATGCGCCCACGGCGTCTGCGGCTCCGACGCGATGCGCATCAACGGACGCAACCGTCTCGCCTGCAAGACCCTGCTGAAAGATCTCGACCTCACGAAGCCGGTGTATGTGGAGGCCATCAAGGGCCTCCCGCTCGAGAAGGATCTCATCGTCAACATGGATCCGTTCTTCGACAGCTTCCGGGAGGTGCAGCCCTTCCTGATCGCTTCGTCGAAGCCGGAGAAGGAGCGCATCCAGAGCCCGGTTGAGCGGGCCCGGTTCGATGACACGACCAAGTGCATCCTCTGTGCCGCGTGCACCACCAGTTGCCCCGTCTTCTGGACGGATGGCCAGTATTTCGGGCCGGCGGCAATCGTGAACGCACACCGCTTCATCTTCGACTCGCGTGACGAGGGTGCTTCGGTTCGCCTCGACATCCTCAACGACAAGGAAGGGGTGTGGCGCTGCCGCACCACCTTCAACTGCACCGACGCGTGCCCGCGGGGCATCCAGGTGACGCAGGCGATCGCCGAGGTCAAGGCAGCGGTACTGCGCGGCAAGCCCTAACTCGCCCGCGCCTCTACACCGCTCGCTTCCGCTGCCGTTTCGGCGATGCGCTGTCGTTTGGGCGACCACGGAACGCCGATCGGACAGCGCTAGCGCGCCCGCCAGACAGCGCCGTTAAGAAGTGATGACCGGCAACCCCCCGAAGAGTTGCCGGTCATCCATTGAAGAACAGTCCGGTGCCGCTCACACCCTGGGCGGTAGTGAGCGGCACCGGGTCTATGACCCCCCGGTCGGCTTCCTGATCCTCAATCTTGCGGAAGCAGTCCACTGTGGTGTGGACCTGTTCACTAAGAGAGACTCGCGTTCGGCGGGGTTATGACGCGGAATCGCGAA
>JAODAT010000026.1 GCA_025463565.1 Microbacteriaceae bacterium | reverse complement strand
CGGCTACGCTCGCGACCTCGCTCAGCGGCTGCGCCGCCGGCCAGGTGTCGCCTCTCATCGCCGTCTCGGCCGAACACTGCGGCGCAGGTTGGACGCAGCCGCACAGCGGCCAGCAGACGTTCGTGGTTACGAACGACGACATCGCGAGCGGCGAGCTGTACCTCACCGACGCGAAGAGCGGGGATGTCTACGCCTACGTCGACGATCTCGCCCCGGGTTCACGAGCGAACCTGAGCATCGATCTCGGGTCGGGGCACTACGCGTTCCGGTGCGCGATCTCGGACCGCGGCGTCGCCACCGGCCCGACGGTGACAGTCGGCGGCCATGTCGCGGGCGGCCCGGCGCCGGTCGCGCCCGTGAGCGAACAGGACCACAAACCCCATACACAGCAGAACCACGGCTGGGTCTAGGGACGGCTCGCCCAACTCCAGCCGATGGTCGCGGCGCTCGACGCCGACATCCGCGCCGGCGACTACGCGACAGCGAGGGCGGACTGGGTCGCGGCACACGACGCGTGGTCGCAGCTCGGTGCCGCCTACGACGCCTTCGGCGACGACGGCACCGCGATCGACGGCACGGCGGACTCCCTTCCGCTCGGCGACGCAGACCCGGCTTTCACCGGCTTCCATCGCGTCGAGTACGGGCTCTGGCACGGGGAGGCCGTCAATACGCTTGTTCGGTTCGCCGACCGGCTGGAGACGGATGTCGCCCAACTCGCCGGCGACTTCGGCGGCAGGCAGATAGAACCGCTCGACCTCTCGATCCGCGCCCACGAGATCGTCGAGGATGCGCTTCGCCTCGACCTCGACGGCACGACCGACTACGGCAGCGGATCGACCTTGGCCACTGTCGACGCCGAACTCACCGGAACGACAGTCATTCTCGACCTGCTGAAGCCGATCCTGCGCTCGCGCTACCCCGGTCTCGCCCAGACCGACCGGGATCTCGCCATCGCGCAGTCGGATGTCCGCGCGAATGCCGCGCACCCGCTGGTCGTCGCCGATATCAGCCGCCTTGCCGCCGATCTCGCCCCGGTCGCGTCGATCTGCGAACCGCGGAGGACGTCGTGAGCCAGGTCGGCCGCCGCGGGTTCCTGAAGGGAACCGTCGCCGCTGCCGGTGGCATCGCGCTGGGTGCGGTCGCCGGCGAACCGGCGGTCGCCCGCGAGAGCTTCCACGGAGCACACCAGGCCGGAATCCTGAGCACACCCCGGCGGTCTGCGGCTCTCGTCAGTTTCGACCTGGGTGCTCGCGACCGCGGCGAACTGGCGGGCCTTCTGCGCACGCTCACCACCCGCGCACGATTCCTCACCGCGGGCGGCACTCCCCCGAACCTCGGCATCGGCGCGCCGCCAGACGACTCCGGCATCCTCGGTCCGGTCGTTCGCGGTGGCGATCTCGCGATCACCGTCTCGCTCGGGTCGTCGGTGTTCGACGGTCGCTTCGGGCTCGCCGCACGGAAGCCGACCCAGCTGCGGCCGATGGATGACTTCCCCAACGACAACCTGGACCGATCGCAATGCGACGGCGACCTGCTGGTACAGGTGGCCGCGAGCGAGCCGGACATCGTCGTGCACGCGCTCCGCGACCTGGCAAGGCACAGCACCGGCCTGCTGGTGCCGCGCTGGCGGGTGGACGGGTCGAGCGCGCCGCCGCGACCCGCCGGTGCGCCGCGGAACTACCTCGGCTTCAAGGACGGCACCGCCAATCCCGACGCGAGCGATGGTGCGCTCATGGACGAACTGGTGTGGGTCGACGGCGGCGCCGAGCCGGCCTGGACCGCCGGCGGGTCGTACCAGGTGGTGCGCGTCATCCGCATGCTCACCGAGTTCTGGGACCGCGTCTCGATCAGCGAACAGGAGCGGATGATCGGGCGTCGGCGCGGCTCCGGCGCCCCGTTCACCGGGCGGGTCGAGCACGACATCCCGGACTACAGGAACGACCCCGGCGGAGATGCGACCCCGCTCGACGCCCACATCCGCCTCGCCAACCCGCGCACGAAGGCGACGGACGGGCAGCGCATCCTGCGCAGGGGCTATAACTACGACCGCGGCATCGATCGCAACGGCTCGCTGGACATGGGGCTGGTCTTCACCAGTTACCAACGCGACCTCGACCGGCAGTTCGTGACGATCCAGAAACGGCTCGCCGACGAGCCCCTGGTCGACTACATCTCCCCCACCGGCGGCGGCTACTTCTTCGCGCTGCCCGGACTGACCGACGACAGGGACTGGTATGGCCGCGCGCTCCTCAGTTAGACGGGCGGCGGTGGCGGTGCTGCTCGCCGCCGGGCTCACCGCTTGTACGTCCACGGGCATCTCCCAGCCGACGGCTCCCACCTCGACCGTGACGCCCGCGATCGATGCGCCCACGACGACACCGATCAAGCATCTCGTCGTCATCTACAGCGAGAACGTCTCGTTCGACCACTATTTCGGCACCTACCCGCAGGCAGCGAACACCGATGGTGTGAAATTCACCGCCGCGGCCGGCACAGCCACGCCCGTGAACCTGCTTCAGGACAACCTGCTGAAGGCGAACCCCAACCAGTTCCAGCCCTTCCGGCTCAGTTCGTCCGAACCCGTGACCTGCGACCAGAACCACAGTTACGGTCCCGAGCAGCAGTCGGCCGACGGCGGCAAGAACGACCTCGCTGTGCAGTTCACCACCGGCGACACCTGCGGAATCGGCGGTGCGTTCAAGAAGGCCGGACTCACCATGGGCTACTACGACGGCAACACGGTCACCGCCCTGTGGAACTACGCGCAGCACTACGCGCTAAATGACCACTCCTTCGGCTCGACCTTCGGACCGTCCACTCCCGGCGCGCTGAACCTGATCGCCGGGCAGACGCACGGGATGACCGCGATCGACCCGCGCACCGGCGCGGCCGCGAAGAACCCGGTCTTCGTCTCCTCGATCGGCACGGACGGCGTGGGCACTGCGACCGACGATGGTGATCCAGCGTTCGACGACTGCTCGGGCAATAACGGAACATCCACGAACAGCGTCGGCGAGATGAGCGGCCAGAATGTCGGCGACCTGCTGAATGCCAAGGGCATCACCTGGGGCTGGTTCCAGGGCGGTTTCACCCCGTCGACCCCGTCGAACGGCACGAGCGCGGCCAAGTGCACCTCGATCCACAAGAACGTGGCCGGGTACAGCTCGAACGACTATGTTCCGCACCACAATCCGTTCGCCTACTACAGGTCGACGGCGAACCCGCATCACTTGCCGCCGAGCTCGCCGGCCGCGATCGGCCAGACCGACCAGGCCAACCACAATTACGACCTCACGTCGTTCGACACGGCGCTGGCCGGCGGCAACCTGCCGGCGGTGAGCTTTCTGAAGGCTGCCGCCTACCAGAACGGGCACGCCGCCAACTCCGACCCGATCGACGAGCAGGACTTCTTGGTGAAGCAGATCAATGCCATCCAGGAGTCTCGGGAGTGGGCGAGCACCGCGATCGTCATCGCCTACGACGACTCCGACGGCTGGTACGACCAGCTGAGTTCGCCCATCCTCAACGGCTCGAACGACCCCCAGGTGGCGAACGAGATCGTGGGCGACCAGCCGATGTGCGTCGACGCGGTCACCACCGTAGGCAAGGCGGGAGGATACAACGACCGTTGCGGGCCGGGACCGCGGCTGCCGCTGCTTGTGATCTCTCCATACGCGAAGGCGAACTACATCGACTCGACGCCGACAGAACAGTCGTCGATCACCGCGTTCATCGAGGACAACTGGCAGACCGGGCGACTGGGCGACCACTCCTTCGACGAGCGAGCGGGCAGCCTCGACGGCATGTTCGACTTCACCGCGACCGCCGGCCAGCGATTGATTCTCAATAAAAACGGCACGGTGAAGTCGGCCACCACGATCCCGCTCGTCCCCTGACTCCGCCGGTGATTGCCCTGCTGTTTACGCGACACGGCAACCCAGTTCACTCCCCGTCCAACTGGCGTGGAGAGTGTGAGCCATGTGCCAGACGTGACTCGTCGCTCGCTCCTCCTCGCCGGTGCGGGAGGTCTCGTACTACTGTCCCTCGGCGGCGGATTGTCGGCCAGGGCCCGCGACAGCGTGCTTCGAGCCACCCGCTCCCGTGCGTACAGCACGGTGGGGACCACGCTGGATGAGGTCGCGATCGCGGGGAACACCACCGGTTACCGGCGCCTGGTGGCAGGACCCGGATATCCGCTCATCGTGCGCGAAGATCTCGCCGGCGCGCAGACCGGCCGCGACGACAGCCGCACCGCGCTCGCCTCGATCGTGCAGTTCACCGACCTGCACGTGATCGACGCGCAGTCGCCGATGCGACTCGAATTCCTCGCGGCCAGCTGTCCGCCGTTCTTCCGTCCGCAGGAGGCACTCGGAACACAGGCGGCCGCCCAACTGGTGAAACGCGTGAATGAGATCGGCGCAGGCCCATTCACCGGTCGTGCGTTCGATTGCGTCGTGTCGACCGGCGACAACTCCGACAACAACGAGACCATGGAGCTCGACTGGTTCCTCACCGCGATGAACGGTGGCAGCATCGTCGCCGGATCGGGGTCGCTCACGGAATGGGAGGGGGTGCAGGCCTCCGGCGACCCGCTGTACTACAACCCGGAACTGGGCGTGAACGACCGGTACAAGAAGGCGGGCTTTCCCCGCATCGATGGGTTCTTCGACCGGGTCATCGCTGAGCACGTCAGCGAGGGGCTCAATACCCCCTGGTATTCAGTCTTCGGCAACCACGACGACTCCATCGGGGGCACCATCCCCGCCCAGTGGGACGAGCTGGAGGAGCTGTACACCGGCACCACCAAGTTCACCGGCTTCACGAAGCCCGATGCGAACGCCGCGCTCGCCGCTGCCCTCGGCACGCAGAAGCCGTCCGGCCTGGGTCGCGACGCGGTGGCAGACAAGCGCTGGCAGGTGACAGCGGATGCCCGCCGCAGGCCGTTCTCCCCCGCCGAGTTCATGGCAGCCCACCTCGACCCCTCCGCGACCGGTCCCGGTCCGGTCGGGCACGGCTTCACGCAGGCCGCCGTCGACTCCTCTATCGCGTACTACACGTTCCGGATCAGCGACGGCGTGACCGGTGTCGCTCTCGACTCGACCAACCGCGCGGGATTCACCCACGGCTCGCTCGGCACCGTGCAGTTCCGCTGGCTGCAGAACGTACTGCGCTCCGGCGTCGTCGACGGCGAGCTCTTCGTCATTTTCAGCCACCACACCAGCGGCTCGATGGACAACCCGCGGCCGGACCCGCGCACGCCAGGAGAGCTGCGCCATCTCGGCCCCGAGGTCGTTGACCTGCTGCATAGCGTGCCGAACGTGCTGGCCTGGGTGAACGGGCACACGCACACGAACAACATCTCTCCCCGGCCCGGCGCGACGCCCAAACAGGGATTCTGGGAGATCAACACCGCCTCCCACATCGAGTTTCCGCAGCAGGCGCGGATCATCGACGTCTGCGACAACCATGACGGCACACTGTCGCTCTTCACGACGCTGATCGAGTCCGCCGCGCCCTACCAGGTCTCGTACGACGATGGCAGCCAGGCCGCGCTGGCCTCGCTCTACCGTGAGTTCTCGATGAACGATCTCAACTACACCGGGTCGCACGAGGGCCAGCCGCAGGACCACAACACCGAGCTACTGCTCGCCAATCCCCTGGCGTAGCGCGGCTGGCCGTTCGCTTAGGTCGGCTGGCGGCAGGGTCGCGGACGCAAGGAGGGCGAGCTTGTCCGCGTCGGCGCTGCCGGCATCCGCGTGGTAGATCACCAGCATCATGCCGTCGCTGATGGACAGCTTCTCCCGATTGAGCACGAGCTCGCCGACCTGGGGATGCTCGAAGCGAATCAGCGCGCCCCGCCGCGGACCGACGTCGTGCCGCGCCCACAGTTCGCGGAACCGCGGGCTGGCGAGCGAGAGCTCCCCCACGAGTTCGATCAATCGCGGGTTGTCGATGTCGGTTCCCACCGACTGTCTGAACCCGGCGACGAGACCCGCGGTCGCGCCGTTCCAGTCCGGGAACAGCGCCTGCTCGGCGGCATCGAGAAAGACGTCTCGAAGCCGGTTCGTGCCGGGAACCAGCCGCGGCGAGATGGCCGCCGCGAGCGGGTTCGCGGCGAGTACGTCAAGGTATCGTCCCTCCACGAAGGCCGGGAACGGCACCGCACCGAGAAGCTTCGAGATCCCGAGCGGTACGGTCTCCTTCGCGGCCCGGCGTCGACGCTTCGGTTTCTCGGCGGCGAGGCCGAGTAGGTAGGCGCTCGTGAGCTCGTCGAGCTGCAGCACCCGCGCAATCGAGTCCAGGACCTGCACCGAGGGGTTGCGATCGCGGCCCTGCTCGAGCCGAAGGTAGTAGTCGGCGCTGATACCGGACAGCATCGCGACCTCCTCGCGGCGAAGCCCGGCGACTCGACGCTGCCCCAGTATCGGGATGCCGGCCTGCGCCGGCGAGACCAGCTCGCGGCGGGCGCGCAGAAACTCGCCCAGCAGGTTTCCGTCGTCAGCCATGTCCCAACCGTAAACCGCGACTGGACACAGCTGACTGGTCCTGCCAGTCCCAGTAGCGCGGGGACTCTGGTGGGCCCATCGCCCGCGGACGAAGCTGGAGCCATGACATCACAGCTCGTACTCGTGACCGGCGGGTCCGGTTTCATCGCCGGCCACTGCATCCTCCAGCTTCTCGACCAGGGCTTTCGCGTGCGCGCCACGGTTCGATCGCTGGAGCGCGAGGCGTCAGTGCGGACCATCCTCGCCGATGCGGGAATGACGAAGGGCGACTCGCTCGAGTTCGTTGCGGCCGACCTGATGAATGACGCCGGCTGGTCCGATGCGGTGTCGGGCGTCGACTTCGTTCTGCACGTCGCCTCCCCCGTGCAGCCGGGCCAGGTCGAGAATGAGGACGACCTGATCATCCCGGCTCGCGAGGGAACCCTGCGGGTGCTGCGGGCCGCCCGCGACGGCGGCGTCACGCGCGTCGTGCTCACTTCGGCCTTCCACGCGGTCAGCTGGGGGCATCCTCACGACGGGCACGTCTTCACCGAGGAGGATTGGACCGTGCTCGACGGCCCGGGCGTCGACGCCTACGGCAAGAGCAAGACGCTCGCCGAGCGCGCCGCCTGGGAATTCATGGCGGCCGAGGGTGGCGCGATGCAGCTGGTGACAACCCTGCCGGTCGCGGTCATGGGACCGGTGATGGGGCACGACATCTCGGGCTCCAACCACATCATCCAGAACATGCTGAACGGCGGGTTTCCCGCCTTCCCCGACATCTACATCCCGATCGTCGACGTGCGCGACGTGGCCGTGGCCCACGTTCTCGCGCTGACGACGGCCGATGCCGCCGGGCAGCGGTTTCTGCTGTCGAGCGACCCGGTGATGTCATTCGCTCAGATCGGGGCGCTGCTCAAGGCCGACCTCGGTGACGCGGCGGCGAAGGTGCCGACGCGGAAGATCCCGAGCATCGTGGCTCGAGCCGGAGCGCTGGTCAACCCGCAACTCCGCGCCAGCGCGCCCGACCTGGGCTACAAGAAGCAGATGTCGAACGAGAAAGCGCGCACTGTGCTCGGCTGGGAGCCGCGGCCGTCCCGCGAGGCGGTGGTCGCCGCGGGAGAGAGCATGGTGACGCGAGGGCTCGTTACAGCCGACTAACCAACCCGCGCTTTCACCCCACCCAGAAGCCGCGGTTGCCGAACCAGTCGCCGTTTCCGCTGCCGAGATCCCCGCCCGACGTGGACGAACCACCGCGTGACCCCAGGTACGAGTCGACGACGGCGGCACCCAGGTCGTCCAGTTCGGGCGCGACGACGCGACCGTGTGCACGCTTCGCCATCTGGTCGACGAAGCGGGCCAACCCCGGGTCATCCCCCAGCCGGAAGAACGTGGTCTGCGCTCCGAGGCGCATGGAGTTGTCGAGCTCGCGAACCGCGTACGCGATGGTCACCGGATGCGGCGGGTATGTGAAGAAGACCTCGCCGTTGGCCTCGAGGTGAGAGGTCGGCTCCCCGTCCGTCACGATCAGCAGCACGGGTTGCGCATTGGGGTGCTTGCGGAAGTGCCGGTTGGCGAGCAGCAGGGCATGGTGCAGGTTGGTGCCCTTGTCCCACATCGCGTCGAGTGCGGTGAGCTGCTCGATGTCCATCACCTCGGCGTGCCGTCCGAAACCGATCAGCTGCAGGTGGTCGTTGCGAAATCGCGACGTGATCAGGGTATGGAGGGCCAGGGCGGTGCGTTTCATCGGAACCCAGCGGCCATCCATCGCCATCGAGAATGAGGTGTCGACCAGCAGGGCGACCGCCGACTGGGTGCGCGCCTCGGTCTCCGACACCTCGATGTCGTCGATCTCGATGAGCTTTCCCGAGCCGCCGCCGGAGCGGCGCTGCACGCTGTTGAGCACCGTGCGCGGAATGTTCCACGGCTCGGTGTCGCCGAACGCCCACTGCCTGGTCGCGCCGGACTGCTCGCCCGCCGCGCCGGCCTGCCGGGTGTCGCGCTGGCCGCCGCGCCCCGAAAGCCTGGTCGCGACATCCTTCAGCAGTGCCTTGCCGAGCTGGCGCATCGCCTTCGGCGTGAGTTTCAGCTGTCCGGTCGAATCCTTCCGGAGGGTGCCGCTCTGCTTCAGCGCCTTCTCCAGCTCGCGGAGGGTCTTCGCGTCGACCGCGGCCTGGTCGCCGAGCTGCTTTGCCAGCTTGTCGAGGTCGACGTCGTCCATGCGCGCGCCGCCGTACTGCTGCGACAGTTGCTCCGACAGGTCGTCGAGGTCTGCCAGGTCTTGCAGCACGCCGGTGCCGTCGCCGAGCCCGAGTCCCTGCTCGCCCCCGAACTGCTCGGAGCCCGACCAGTCCTCGCCGGGCCGGAGGGCCTGCAGGTTCGAGTCCAGCTGGGCCAGCGACTGCATGAGCTGTGGCGATCCGAAGGCCTGCGCGGAGAGCTGCATCAGCTCCTGGCGCTGCTCCGGGCTCATCGAATTGAGCATGCGCTGGGCCGCCGCCGACCGCTTCGCGAGAGAGTCGAGCAGCTCGTCGATGTTCTGGGGGTTCTTCGGAAACTGGTCGCCGTGCTTCTTCATGAAGTCGTCGAAGTCGGCCTGGGTGTCCTCGCCCCGTTGGTGTTTCTCGAGCAGGCCGTTCAGGTCGTTCAGCATCTCGTTGATCGCGGCGCGATCCTCGTCGGTCGCACCCTCCAGCGCCTGCTTCATGCCGGCGAAACGCTGGTCGAGCATCTCGCGACCGAGCAGGTCTTTGATCTTCTCGTAATCCGCGCGCGCCTGCTGCGACTGCCACTGGTAGTCGCTGAGCTCGGTGACCGCTGCCGACGGCGAGGCCGGCAGGTTCTCCATGCGCATCTCGGCGAAGGCGCGGTCGGCGTCATCCATCGACGCGTCACGGGCAAGCTGCTTGCGCTCCTCGAGCACGGCGTGATCGAGCAGTTCCTTCACCTGCTGCAGGGTGCCGTCCAGATTGTGTCGTTTCAGCAGTTCACGCCGTCGCTCGGCGACCCGTCGCGCCAGGTCATCGAGGCCCGCCTGGTTGCGGCCGCCGCGGCGGAGGAATTCGCGCATCGCACGCTCCGTCGAGGTGCCGTTCATGACGCTCTCCCCGATCGCGTCGAGCGCCTCGGCGAGATCGACCGGCGCCGCCAGCGGGTCGCCGCCCTCGTAGCGCTTGAACCTGGTTCTGTCTTTAGCCATAAACGGTCTCGGTTCCGTCGGTGTCCTTGCCGATCCTGCGGGCCAGGTACAGGCCCTCGAGCGCCAGCTCGAGCGCGGCCGCCATTTCACCGTCGCTCTTCGCGTCGAGCCGGCCGAACACGTCGTCATATAGCTCGGACTCGCCGAGCACCGGCAGGCCGGCCAGGAAGTCGCGAGCGGGCATCCGCCCCCCGGTCGTCACCATCGCGCCGGACTCGATCGCATCGACAAGCGGCGCGAAGTCGATGCCGCGGAAGTGTTCGCGCACGGTGTCGGAGGTCGCGACCCGCAGCAGGTGGGTGAGCACCTCCTGCTCGCGACCCTCCTCGCCCGACTCGAACTCGATCTTGCCGCCGAGCACGTCGACCGCGGTCTCGAGGTCCACTACGCGCGCGACCGCGACATCCTCGCCGTACGCTGCGGCCCGGTGCAGGGCGGCCGCCGCGATGGTCTCCGCCCCGGCGATGGCGAATCGCGCGCTCACGCCGCTGCGCTGGTCGACGGATGACGACTCGCGAAGGTTGCGCGTGTAGCGGGCGAGGATCTCGATGAGGTAGTCCGGCACCTCGGCGACCAGCTCGGCCTCCTGGCGGATGACCGCGATCTCGGCCTCCAGCTCGGTCGGATAGTGGGTACGGATCTCGGCGCCGAAGCGATCCTTCAGCGGCGTGATAATCCTGCCGCGGTTGGTGTAATCCTCGGGGTTGGCGCTGGCGACGACGAGCACATCGAGCGTTAGGCGCAGCACGTAGCCGCGGATCTGGATGTCGCGCTCCTCCATCACGTTGAGCATCGCCACCTGGATGCGCTCGGCGAGGTCGGGCAGCTCGTTGATCGCGACGATGCCGCGGTGGCTGCGCGGGATGAGCCCGAAGTGGATGGTCTCTGGATCGCCGAGCGAGCGGCCCTCCGCGACCTTCATCGGGTCGACATCCCCGATCAGGTCGGCGACGGACGTGTCGGGTGTCGCCAGCTTCTCGACGTAACGCTCGCTGCGGTTGCGCCAGGCGACGGGTAGATCGTCGCCGAGTTCCGCTGCACGACGAATCGAGTCGTGCGTGATCGGCTCGTACGGGTGCTCGCCCAGCTCGGCGCCATCGATCACCGGCGTCCACTCGTCGAGCAGGTTGCCGATGGTGCGCAGCAGTCGAGTCTTCCCCTGCCCGCGCTCACCCAGCAGCACGATGTCGTGGCCGGCGATGAGCGCTCGTTCGACCTGCGGGATGACCGTGTTCTCAAATCCGTGCAGGCCGGGCCAGGGGTCTTCCCCGGCGCGCAGTCGTGCGAGCAGGTTGTCGCGCAGCTCGGTACGGAGCGACTTCTGGATGTGGCCGGATGCGCGCAGCGCGCCGACGGTCGAGATGGTGGGGGCTGGGCTCTGCTCTGATGTCACACTTTCAGGCTAACCCCGCTCGGCGTGACCTCCGCCGGAGCCGGAGAAATTCACAAGACGGTAACGTCACAGATCAAGGGCATAATGTCCTAACAAGCTTGATTGGCTAGCAACGTCGCTGCGACTGGAGTGCCTCCCGTGACTACCGATACCGACCTCGTCGACCTGGCAGCGCCGGGCACGCCCTTCGTCACGGCGATCCGCGAGTACTCGCTGCGCGATCCCCATACCGCCGCGATCATCGATGGCGACATCACCATCACGCACGCGGAACTCGAATCGCGCACGAATCGCCTGGCGCGGGATTACGCCGCCCGGGGGGTCACCTTCGGCTCGTTCGTCACGATCGGCCTGCCCAACTCCGCCGCGTTCCTCGAGGCGATGGTCGCGACCTGGAAGCTCGGGGCGGTGCCGCAGCCCGTGTCGTTCCGACTGCCTCCCCGCGAACTCGCCGCCATTGTCGACGTCGTCAAACCGTCTCTGGTCGTCGGTCTCGACGCGGGCGATGCCGCAGCGAGCATTCCCCTCGGCTTCGAGCCCGACCCCGCGCTCAGCGATGCCCCGCTGCCGCTGCAGGTATCCCCGCAGTGGAAAGCCCCCACGTCCGGTGGCAGCACCGGACGGCCGAAGGTCATCGTCGCCCTGCAGCCCGCCGTCGTCGAAGCCCTCATCCCGCTCATGCCACTGCTCAAGATCAAACAGGGCGGCGTCAAGCTGATCGCCACACCGCTCGGCCACAACATGGCCATCATGTGGTCGACGGCCACCATGATCACCGGCGGCACCGCCGTGATCATGCGCAGGTTCGACGCCGAGGAAACGCTCGAGCTCATCGACAAGTACGAGGTCGACTGGGTCTGCCTCGTGCCGACGATGATGCACCGCATTGCCCAGCTGCCCGCGAAGGTGCGCGCCCGCGCGAGCCTCGCCAGCCTGATCGCCGTCGCCACGGGCGGATCGAACTGCACCCAGCGCCTGAAGGACTTCTGGGTCGACTGGATCGGTGCCGACCGCATGGTGGAGTTCTACGCGGGAACCGAGACTCAGGTGATCGTCGTCACGGACGGGAACGGCTGGCTGGCGCACCCCAGTTCCGTCGGCACAGCGGTAATCGGCCAACTCCAGGTGAGGGATGCCGACGGAACCGTCCTGCCGGACGGCGAGGTGGGCGAACTGTGGTCACGCCGCGGCGAGGGCACGCCGACGCCCTACCGCTACATCGGAGCGGAACCTCAGCGAGACCCCGACGGCTGGGAGACGCTCGGCGACATGGGCCGGCTCGAGCAAGGCTGGCTCTACCTCGCCGACCGGAAGGCCGACATGGTCGTGATCGGAGGGTCGAACGTCTACCCGGCAGAGGTCGAGGGAGCGCTCGAAGAGCATCCGCTCGTCGTGTCCAGTTGTGTGGTCGGAATCCCCGACGACGAATATGGCAACGTGCTTCACGCTTTCGTGCAGACCTCCGGCGAAGTCAGCGACGACGAGCTCGTGGCGTTCCTGCGGGAGCAGCTGCTGCCGTACAAGGTGCCGCGAACCTTCGAGCGAGTCGACTCCCCCATTCGGGATGACGCCGGCAAGGTACGTCGTGCGGCCCTGCGCGCGCAGGCGATCGCCGATCGCGCCGCGTCTACTAGCCCGGTTGCCTCGTGAGCCGCGTCCGCACCGAGAGCGGTGTGGTCGAAGGCCTCGAGGCCGACGGTCTGCATCACTTCCGAAACGTGCCATTCGCCGCTTCTCCGTTCGGCGCCAACCGCTTCCTGCCCCCGCAGCCGGTCGAGCCGTGGGACGGTGTGCGCGACGCGACGAAGCGCGGTGTCTCCGCGCCCCAGCAAGACGACACCACGCCCCTCGCCCCGTGGATCGGACCGCAGGAGACGGGCGAGGATTGCCTCACCCTCGAGATCCACACCCCGGATGTCGGCAGCACGAAGCTTCCCGTGATCGTGCACATCCACGGGGGCGCCTACATCAGCGGCGCGGGCTCCCTGCCCGCCTACGAGGGCAGCAACTTCGCCCGGCACGGCGTGGTCTACGTCACGATCAACTACCGGCTCGGCATCGAAGGTTTCCTCTACCTGGGTGAAGGTCACGACAACCTCGGGCTGCGCGACCAGACCGCGGCGCTCGCATGGGTACAGCGCAACATCGCCGCATTCGGCGGCGACCCAGATCGGGTCACGATCATGGGCCAGTCCGGCGGAGCCGTCAGTGTGATGGCCAATCTCGCGATGCCCAGCTCTCGCGGACTGTTCGCCCAAGCGATCTCCATGAGCGGGTGTTCGGTGCCCTCCATCGACGTGGATGGCGCAGCTAAGTTCACTCGCCAGGTCGCGAAGAGACTCGGAGTGGCGCCCACGGTCGAGGGCATGGCGGGTGTCTCCAGCGACCGCGGTGTCAAGGCGACGACCAGTGCGGTCGGCCGGTTTGCGCTGGGCCTCGTCCTGGGCGATTCGCGTTCGCTCTTGATCAGCCCGTTCCAGATGGTGCGCGGAACGGAATCGCTACCGTTCGATTCGCTCACCGCCGCGCAGAACGGCAGTGCGGCTTCCGTGCCCCTGCTTGCCGGCACCGCTCGCAACGAGCTCATCGACATCATCGCCGCGGTTCGCACCACGGCTCCGGCGCTCAGCCCGCTGCTGAATGCCGGACTCGGCCGCGCGCTCAAGCTCCATCGAGCTCAGATCGAGGCCTATCGCAACGGGCCGCGACGCATTGCCAAGCGCTCCACCCTGCTGGAAGCGGCCTGGACTGACTGGGCCTTCCGCATACCGACGATCGAGCTGCTGGAAGCGCGCACCCCGCCGTCGTGGCTCTACGAATTCCGCTGGCAGCCGGAAACCTTCGCCCCCGGCCTCGGGGCGTACCACGCCATCGATGTGCCGTTCGCGCGCGACGACCTCGACATGCTCCTCGCACTCGGCGACGCGGGTCGCGAACGTCTCGGAGCCAACCCGCCGCGGGAGCTCGCGACGCAGGTTCACGAGGCCTTCGTCAGGTTCGCCCAGACCGGCGACCCCGGCTGGGAGCCATACGACACCGCGGACCGCCAGACGATGATCTTCGACACCCCGAGCACTGTGGTGCCGGATGCCGCGGGCATCGAGCGGGAGGCCTGGGCCGGTAAGCGCTAGATTCTCCCCATGAGTTTCGAGGTCGGCGCGGACGAGTACTGGCGGTTCATCGGCCGGTACTCCGAGAAGCTCGCGGTCGAACTCGCCGACTTCGCCGGCGTGACCGCGGGCTCGGCGCTGGACGTCGGCTGCGGCCCTGGTGCGCTCACCGCCGTTCTCGTCGAGAGGCTGGGCATCTCAAACGTCGCCGCCGTCGATCCCTCTGCACCGTTCGTCGAGGCCGCACAGCAGCGGTTGCCGGGAGTCGACATCCGTCTGGCGTCCGCCGAGAGCCTGCCGTTCGACGACGACTCGTTCGACTTCGTGCTGGCGGAGCTGGTCGTGCACTTCATGAGCGATCCCATCGCCGGCCTGCGCGAGATGGCACGCACCACGCGACCCGGTGGCACGATCGCCGCCTGCGTGTGGGACTACGGCGGAGACACCGGCGCGCTCTCGCCGTTCTGGAAGGTCGCCCGCACGCTCGATCCGGGGATCGACGACGAGTCCGGGCTCGCCGGGGTGCGCGAGGGCCAGCTGGCCGAGCTGTTCGGCTCCGCCGGTCTGCGCGATGTCGAGGCATCCGCCCTCACCGTGAGCGTCGACTTCTCGGGGTTCGACGAGTGGTGGGAGCCGTTGACGCTGGGCGTCGGCCCGGCGGGTGCATACGTCGCCGGACTCGACGAGACCACGAAGGCACGGTTGCGAGATGCGTGCCGTGCCAGCCTGCCGCCCGGGCCGTTCCCGATCTCGGCAACGGCCTGGGCGGCGCGCGGGCTGGCCTAACTCTCGATAATTCAGGCCTCGCTCATCGCGGTGGCCTCGGCCTGGCCCTTGGCCGCGTAGAAGGCCGCGCGGGCGGCGATGCGACGAGACTGCTCGGCCTGCCCGGCATCCAGCACGTCCTGCGCCACGTCGACGTTCGGCACCCTGCTGACGCCGTTGTGCTTTGCGATGTAGGCGTCCAGCTCGGGGCCGGACTCCCACGACGTGATCAGGCAGTAGCGCGGATCGGTGCCCAGGTGGGTCGCCGCGTGCCAGAGGCGCTGCGTGTCGATGATGAGCTGCGCGCCGGCCGGCAAGGCGATGCGGTACTCGACACTCGGGTCCGTGCGGTTGTCGCGCAGAACGAAGAAGCTGTCCTTGTCGTCCGTGAGGTTGAAGAACCCGCGCACGACCCAGCCGGTTCCGTCGGGGTTGAGGCGGTTGTTGTCGTCCTGGTGCAGGTTGTACAGGCAGTCGGCGTAGTCGTTCGGCTGCAGCTCGATCACGCGGCAACGACCGACGTTCGCGCCCGGCTCCATGGCCCGGGCGACCAGGTGCGGCGCCTTCTCGACCTGGGACGGAATCCAGACGCCGTCCTTGTCGGTGCGCGGCGGCTTGTGATTCCAGAACCCGTTGACCTCGATCTCGCCCTTTGCGCTGGCGAGCGGGGCGAACTGGGTTTCACCGGATGATTTCCAGTCGACATACTCGATGTCTAGCCACTCCTTGGGGTCGGCTTCCTGGTTGTAGCGATCGAGCACTACGTAGCCGGTCTCTTCAAGAGCGGCGGATTTGATGTAACCCATGATTCGCATCATGCCTTTCGTCGGGGCCAGCACGTTTTAACAGGCCAGGTTAGGTAAGCCTAACATTCGGCCGCTCCCGGTAAACTGGCGCCACACCATGAGCACTGCAACGAATGTCGACGCGACCGCGGTCAGCACCATCGAGTGGCTGTCGACGGAGGACACGACGATCGTCGTCCCCGTCTACCAGCGCCAGTACCGCTGGGACATCGGTGGATGCGAGCAGCTGCTGGCCGACATCCGCTCGGTTGCCGACGGCGCCGACGACGAGCGCCACTTCATCGGCTCGATCCTCTCCACCAAGAGCGCTGAGGGCGACGAGCTCGTGCTCATCGACGGACAGCAGCGCATCACCACCCTCATGCTGCTCATCGCCGCGCTACACCACACCGCGCCGTCGCCCGAGTTGGAGAAGGCGCTGATCGGTCGGGACGGCGGCACGAAGCTGCGCCCGCACCGGGCCTGGGCGGATGCCTTCGAACGCGTGGTTCTGGACCGCCGGGACGACACCGAGTCGCGATTCGACGACAATTACGCGTTCTTTCGCAGCCAGGTGCCGCCGAGCGAGGTGTCGCGCATCTGGCGCGGCCTGCAGCGCCTCGAGCATGTGGCAATCACCCTCGGTGCCCACGCGAATGCGCAGCAAATTTTCGAGAGCCTCAACTCCACGGGCGAGCCCCTGCGCGATCACGAGCTCATCCACAACTACATGCTGATGGGACTCACGCACTCCGAGCAGAGCGAGATCGAGGACGATTTCTGGCTCCCCATCGAGCGCAACACTGGCGACGCGATCGCGGGTTTCTGGCGGCACTACCTCGTCGCGACCACCGGCCGGGAGATCGAAACGACCGGCGGTCGCGGCGTGTACGACGCGTTCCGGCAGCGTTTTCCGCACCTCGACATCGCATCCCTGCGCGCTCACGCCGCCGAGTGGCGCGAGTACTCGGCCCTATACCGCACCCTGCTCGATCCGTCGCTCGAACCCGACCCCGCGATCGCCCACCAGCTCGGGTACGTCAACGCCTTCGGCCGCGGCATGTACCCGCTGGTGATGCTCGAATACCGCGACCACGAACTCGGGCGGCTGGATGTCGCGGCGCTCGTGACGTCGCTCGAACACATCCAAGCACTGCTTCTGCGCCGCACCATCGTCGGCACCAGCACCGGGCGCCTCGTCGCCCGGCTCTGTCGAGCACGCGAGGAGGGTGATCTCGCTGCGGCGATCTCCCGAATCACACCCTCCGACGAGCGGGTTCGGGTCGCGCTCAAGTACGGCGCGCTCCCCCACCCCGCATACGTGCTCGGCCGGCTCGCCGGGGTCGATTCCCTGGCGGCGCTGGATGTCGACCACATCGTGCCACTGGCGCCCGGCGATGCCTGGACCGGCGATGGAATCCGCGAATGGTCGGAGCTGGGCGAGGACGAGCAGAACAGCCACCGTGCTCTCGCGGAGACTCTCGGCAACCTGACGCTGCTCGAGTCGTCGCTGGCGGAGCGCGCCATCGACGCGTCATATCCCGACAAGCGGGCCTCGGTCTATGTGAAGAGCGTGGTCGCGTTGAACCGCGAACTCGCCGAGACCATCACCTGGAGCACGGCCGCGATCGCGGAGCGCACCGCCCGGCTCACCGCCGATCTCGTGCGGATCTGGGCGATCCCCGCCACCGTCGGCATCGACGACGACGGGCTCACGCCGATTCTCGACGCGACAGAGCGCCGCGGCTGGCCGCGCGGCTGGGAGCGCGAGTTCGAATACGTGGAATATCGCGGCGAGCACTGGGATGTCTTCGACATCAAGTACCTGTTCAACCGTGTGTTCAAACGGCTCTGGGCTGATTCTCGCGAGTCGGTGCTGGCCTTCACCGAGCGTCGCGGCGGCCCGATCTTCGACAGCATGGCCTGGCAGGGCCACTGGGACACCATCGACGAGTCGCGCTTCCTCTACATGGGCTGGGATTCCCGGTACATGCTGAGTGCGATCCAGGGCGTGCTCGATGAGGCCGGCATCGCGCCCGAGGTTTTCCTCAAGTACTCGTACATCGGCGACGCGATGGCGCGGAGCTAGCCCTCAGGAGCTAGCCCTTAGTGGTCGAGGTCTCGATCGCCCGTTTCACCGCGGCAATCGACTCCGCGACGTCCGCCGCGTCGGTCGACCAGTTGCTGACCGAGATGCGAAGAACGTCGCGGCCCGCCCAGCGCGAGCCCGACATCCACACCGTGCCGTCGGCGATCAGCGCCTGCGTGACCGCACGGGTGTGTTCGTCGGATCCGAACGACAGGCAGACCTGGGTGAAGACGACGTCGTTCAGCACCTCGACGCCGGGCAGCGCGGAAAGTCCGTCGGCGAGCGCACGGGCGTTCGTAGCGAGGCCCTCGACCAGGTCGACGGTTCCCTTCCGGCCGAGCGATCGGAGCGCCGCCCACACCGGGATGCCTCGCGACCGTCGTGACAGTTCCGGCACGACATCCATCGGGTCGGCCACGTCGGCATCGTCGCGGATGAAATAGCTGGTGTGCGCCACGAAAGCCGAGACCGCTGCGCCCGGCCTTGCGACGATCGCAACGCCGCAGTCGTACGGGACGTTGAGTGTCTTGTGGGCATCCGTCGCCCACGAATCAGCCGTCTCGAGACCGTCGAGCGCGTCGGCCCAGCGCGGGCTCGCCGCAGCCCAGAGGCCGAATGCCCCGTCCACATGAACCCAGGCACCGTGCTCGTGCGCGATGCGGATGCTCTCCCGCATCGGGTCGAACGCTCCGGAATGGAGGTTGCCGGCTTGCAGCGCGACAATCACCGGGCCGTCCACCACGTCCAACGCCGCTGCGAGCGCCACCGGCACGATCCGCCCCTGGTCATCCGACTGCACACGGGTCGGTTCGCCGAGGCCCAGATAGCGCAGCACCAGTTCGACCGAGCTGTGCACTTCGGCTCCGGCCAGCACGGTGATGCGCGGCGCGCCGGTGAGTCCGTCCCTGTTGACGTTCCAGCCCGCTGCCTCGAGAACGGCCCCTCGCCCCGACGCGAGTCCGACGAAGTTGGCCATCGTGCCACCCGTGGTGAACCCGACGACGCTCGTGGCGGGAAGCCCGAGCAGGTCGAGAATCCAGGCACCGGCGCGCTCCTCGATTGCGGCCCCCGCGGGAGTCGCGTAGCGAAGGCCGTTGTTCTGGTCCCAGGCGCTCACCATCCAGTCAGCGGCAAGAGCCGCAGGAAGGGTGCCGCCCATCACCCAGCCGTAGAACTTGCCGGAGCCGATCGCCATCAGGCCGGGCTCGGCGAGGCGCGCCAGTTCGTCGACGACCTCAGTGGGGTCAGACGGGCGCTCGGGCAACGCCCGGTCGAATGCGCGCTCAAGTTCGGCCACGCCTTCCCGCGGCTTTACCGGCCGGGTCGCAAGCGAATTCAGCCACTCGGCGGCGTGCATCGCCGCGTGGGCAAGCGGTTCACGGTAGTCGTCCGGCGTGAGGGGCACGCGGCCAGAGTATTCCGCACTGGCACAATAAGTCCATGGCAGTACTACGCACGGAGCGCGGCTTGGACCGCCTCGTCAACTTCACCGACGCGGCCGTCGCCATCTCGATCACGCTGCTGATCCTCCCGCTCGTCGACATCGCCACCCAGATCGCCCACGAGTCGTTGGCGACGCTGCTGCACGACCACTGGCCCAACATCATCGCCTTCATCATCTCGTTCGCAGTGATCGGCAACCTCTGGCTGCTCCATCACAGCCTCTTCGAGCTGGTGGGCGCGTACGATTCCGCACTCGTGCGGCTGAACCTGCTGTGGCTGGCGGCGATGACGTTTCTCCCGTTCAGCACGAACATCATTGCGAACGCCGACAGCGGACTGCCGGGCGTGTACGCGCTGTACATCGGCAATATCATCCTCGCGAGCGGGGTCACGCTGGGCATGCGCTTCTACCTGCTGAAGCACCCGGCGCTGCTGCGGGAGGGCGCTGCGAGCCAGCTGCACTTGCTGGCGGCTCTCGTTCCCATGGTGATTCTGGTTGCCTGTCTCGTCCTGGCGGTATTAGTACCGAGCGTCGGAACATACTGGCTGTTGCTGCTGCTCGTGGCAGGCCCGCTCGAACGGCTGATAAAGCGACGCAAGCGCGAGCCAGCCGCCGCTCAATAGCCGACCGCAGTTCAGTAGCCGACCGTGATCCAGCCCCGATGGGTGACCGGGTGCTCCACCTCGTCGGCGAAGGCGATGGCGTAGTCCTCGACTCCGATGAATGAGCGGCCGGCGGCGTCCGTCACCTGTGATGTGGTGCTGGTGCGGTAGGTGCCCGTGCGGGTGCCCGGCTTGTATGACCCGAACTGGCCCGCCGGGATGACGTCGAACCAGTCGACGCCCGCCGGCGCAGACTCGAGCATCGCGTATGCCGCCTGGTGACCCAGGTGCAGCGGACGAAACTTCTCCGGGAAGCTGCCGGCATCGCCCTCGGGCGGCTCGCCATCGTGCGCCGGGATCGTGGATGCCCCGCCGACGACACCGAGGCGGGCGCCCGCCGACTCGGCCGCTGTCAGCAACGCGACGACGGCATCCGCGAGACCGTCCGCCGGCAGCGCCGAGATGATCACCTCAGCGCCGGAGGTGACCTTCGCGACGAACGCGGAGTCGAGCACGCTTCCGCCGCCCTCGCCCGAGCGTGACACCGGGGTTACCCCATGGCCTCGAGCGATCAGCTCCTTCGCGATGGCGCTGCCGACATACCCGGTACCGAACACGACGATTCTCATGCTCGAAGGTACTCCGCCAGCACTACCGCGTGGTTGTGCAGTTCGTCCTTCGCCCCGTACACGAGGCTGACGACAGGATGGCGGCCGGCGTTTGCCGTGAAGTCAGCGACACTCGTGTTGTTGTGCAGCTCGGCGACGTAGCGCTCACGGAATTCCGCGAATCGGCTCGGCACGTGACCGAACCAGAGCCGAAGCTCGGTGCTGGGAGCCACGCCTTCACGCTACCGCCGCCGCGCAGTAGCGTGCCTTAGACAGTGTGCGATTCGAGATCGCACAGGAGACCTGGGAGAAATCTATGGCTATCACGCCGATCGACGCCGGCGTTGCATCGCAGAT
>JAODAT010000151.1 GCA_025463565.1 Microbacteriaceae bacterium | reverse complement strand
TACCCGGCGACCTGGTTCGAATCCGACGACCCCGGGCGAGTGGACTCCTCGCTCCAACTACTGTTAAGCAATGCCTGAGATCCAGTTCACCAAGGGTCACGGAACCGGAAACGACTTCGTGTTCTTCAGCGACCCTGATGGTGAGATCGACCTCACGCCGGCCCAGCTTGCGGCGATCGCCGACCGCCACTTCGGGGTGGGCGGCGACGGGGTAATCCGAGCGGTGCGGTCGAAGAACCTGGCCGAGGGCGCCGCGGCGCTGGCCGAGGATGACGCCGCCGAGTGGTTCATGGACTACCACAACTCCGACGGATCGGTCTCGGAGATGTGCGGCAATGGCATCCGCGTGTACGCACGCTACCTGATCGAGAACGGGCTGGCGGAGTTGGCGCCGGGGGAGACCCTCCCGATCGGCACTCGGGGCGGGGTGCGCGACCTGCAGCGCAATGCCAACGGATTCCAGGTGGACATGGGCCGCTGGAAACTCGACGGCGGCGAACCTCTGGTTCGCGCCAAGAACCTGAAGGTGCAGCGGCCGGGGCTCGGCATCAACGTGGGCAACCCGCACGTGGTGGTGGCGCTCTCCAGCGAGGAGGAGCTCGCCGCAGCCGACCTCTCGTTCATCCCGCAGGTGGAGCCGGAACCGGAGCACGGCGCGAACGTCGAATTCGTGGTTCCGCTCGAGCCGATGGTGCGCGACGGTGTGGGGCACATTCGAATGCGGGTGCACGAACGCGGGAGCGGCGAGACGCTGTCCTGCGGCACGGGCGCTGTGGCGGCCGCGTTGGCCACACGCTACTGGGCCGGCCCAGATGCCCCCAACAACTGGAAGGTCGAGGTGCCGGGAGGCACGCTCGGCGTGCGGATGTGGCCGGCGGAAGACGGCGAGCACGTCTCGCTCAGCGGCCCGGCCGACCTGGTCTTCGAGGGCACGCTGACCGTGTGACTCAAGCGGGTCGAGCTTGTCGAGACCTCACCAGCGAGAAACCCGTCGGTGAGGTCTCGACACGCTCTACTACCGGCGCCTAACCCTCAGCACCCGGTACCCCTTGTTGGTCGCGGCCCGCGACACCGAGAAGTGTTCCGGCAGCGTGCCTTCCAGCCAGCGGTGAAGGGAGTCGGAGCCGAGGTTGCGCTGCACGACCAGCCAGGCGTCCGAGTCGTCCTCGAGCCGAGGGAGCCAGAACTCGAGCATGTTGTGCAGTTCGTCTTTGCCCACGCGGATCGGCGGGTTCGAAC
The DNA here is from genome assembly GCA_025463565.1 of Microbacteriaceae bacterium. Taxonomy (GTDB): domain Bacteria; phylum Actinomycetota; class Actinomycetes; order Actinomycetales; family Microbacteriaceae; genus Lacisediminihabitans. The sequence continues at coordinate 5,839 of JAODAT010000151.1, read as the reverse complement.
GGATCGTCCGAAACCGCACGGATGTGGGAACATCTTCCGGCCGCACGGCGTTGATGTTAGTGAGGCCGAGCGATTCTGCGTTGCGACGGACAAGGTCGAGGGATCGTTCGTTCACGTCGACCGCCCAGACCGTCGACCTGGGCGAATCGAGAGCGAGGCTCAGCGCGATCGGACCCCATCCGCAGCCGAGGTCCAGAAAGTCTCCGCCCGGGGGAGGGGCAGGCGTGTTCGCCAGCAGCACCTGGGTTCCGGCGTCGATGCGCTCGGGGCTGAAGATGCCGTTCGACGTGGTCACGTCATAGATCTGACCGGCCAGCTGCACGCGGATTTGACGAAACTTGAGTTCACTTCCCGGGACGGATGAGAAGTAATGCTCATTGGCCATGCAGAGAACCTATCGAAATACGAAGAGCTAAGGTTAACGGAATGATTGAGAGTGAAGCGACGGACACCGAGAGCGGCGACATCATCGACCGCGTGCTCGCCCGGGCGGCCACTCGATCCGCCAACTATTCCCTGTTCACGTCGGGCGCACAGGCGCTGCAGACGCAGGGTCTCGAGCGTGCAGCCGGTGCCGATGACCGTGATGACGGCGAGCAGTTCGATCGCGAGGATCGCCAGGCACTGCGTCGGGTCGCGAGCCTTTCGACGGAGCTCGAAGACGTCACAGAGGTCGAGTATCGCCAGCTGCGACTCGAGCGCGTCGTGCTCATCGGCATCTACAGCCAGGGCAATGCGGCGGAGGCAGAGAACTCGATGCGCGAGTTGAGCGCCCTTGCCGAGACCGCGGGCGCCGTTGTGCTCGACGGGCTTCTCCAGCGGCGTGGCAATCCCGATCCGAGCACGTTCTTCGGGAAGGGCAAGGCCATCGAGCTGCGGGACATCGTTCAGACGTCCGGTGCCGACACCGTGATCGTCGACAGCGAGCTGGCCCCGAGCCAGCGGCGCGCGCTCGAAGACGTGGTACGCGTCAAGGTCATCGACCGTACCGCGGTCATCCTCGACATCTTCAGCCAGCACGCGAAGAGCCGCGAGGGCAAGGCGCAGGTCGAACTGGCCCAGCTCGAATACCTCCTGCCTCGCTTGCGTGGCTGGGGCGAGTCGATGTCGCGTCAGGCCGGTGGCCAGGTCGGGGCCGGCAACGGAATGGGAAGCCGCGGACCGGGTGAGACGAAGATCGAACTCGATCGCCGCCGAATCCACACCCGGATGTCCCTGCTGCGCAAAAAGATCCTGGCATTCAAGCCAGCCCGTGAGGCGAAGCGCGCGAACCGCAACCGCAACGCGGTGCCATCGGTGGCCATCGCCGGGTACACGAACGCGGGCAAGTCGTCGCTGCTCAACCGCATCACCCGTGCCGGCGCGCTGGTCGAGAACGCCTTGTTCGCAACCCTCGACACGGCGGTCCGCAAGAACGAGACCGATGACGGCCAGCTCTACACGCTCACCGACACCGTCGGTTTCGTGCGGAACCTGCCGCACCAACTCGTCGAGGCCTTCCGTTCCACATTCGAGGAGATCGCCGATTCGGACGTCATCCTGCATGTCGTCGACGGATCGCATCCCGACCCGGGCAGCCAGCTGGCGACCGTGCGTGATGTGATCGGCGAGGTCGAGGCCCGTCACATTCCCGAGATCGTGGTCTTCAACAAGAGCGACCTGGTGGATGCCGACCAGCGCCTGGTGCTGCGCGGTCTCGAACCGAACGCCATCTTCGTCTCCGCCCGCACCGGTGAAGGCGTCGACGAGTTGCTCGCCCGCATCGCCGTCGCCTTGCCGAAGCCGTCGATTCCGCTCGATCTTCTGCTCCCGTACGACCGCGGGGATCTGGTGGCGTCTCTTCATGATCACGCGCGCATCCTGACGACCGAGTACGAGGAGGGCGGCACGCGGATGAGCGTGCTCGTCACGGAGGAGTTCGCGCCGACGCTCCGCCCCTTCGCCGTCGTGCCTGCGTAACAGTCCGAAATACGCGGCCTGCGCTGGTTAGGCTGATGGTGTTGCGGGCAACCGCGGCAGGACGACAGCCGAGCCCGGCACCCGCCCACCAGCACGGCAGTCGCTGTGCTCGTGACCGGATGAGCCCGAAGGGAGTCGTGTCGATGACCATTCCGTACTCCTTCGAACTCTTCCCGCCCCGCTCGGCCAGCGCTGAGCTCAGCCTGTGGGACACCATCCAGGTGCTGGCGGCTACCGGGCCGGACTTCATGTCGGTCACATACGGCGCGAACGGATCATCGAGGAAGAGTTCGCTGCAGGTCTTGACCTACCTGCTCGAGCAGACGCCCGTGCATCCGCTCGCCCATCTGACCTGCGTCGGGTCGTCGCACTTCGAGGCGAATCGGTTGGTGCGAGAGTTTCTCGACGCCGGGATCACGAGCTTCCTGGCTCTCCGCGGGGACCCGCCGGCCGGCGTCTCCGAAGATGACCAGTTTCTGGGTGACCTCGGCAGTGCGTCCGAGCTGGTGCAGCTGATTCACCGAGTACAGGCCGAGCGGGCGCAGTACGCGACGGGATTCGGCGGTCGAATTCCGGAGCACCGCGCCAGGGTGCGCGTCGCGGTCGCGGCATTCCCGAACGGTCATCCGCGCTCCCGGCGCACCAACCAGGACCTCGACACGCTGATGGCGAAAGAGGTGTCGGGCGCGACGATGGCGATCACCCAGTTGTTCTTCCATGCGGAGGACTACCTGGGGTTCGTGGCTGACGCGCGCGCGTTCGGGGTCACCATTCCCATCCTGCCCGGCCTTATGCCCGCGACGAGCCCGGTGCGCCTGGAGCGCATCCTCGAGCTCACCGGCGAACGTCGACCCGGAGCGCTCTCGCGCGCGCTGCACGCGTCGGACTCTCCGGACGAACAGCTGTCGATCGGCATCGAGCACAGCACCGCGCTCGCCAGGGAGATCATCGATGGCGGTGCCCCGGCACTGCACCTCTACTCGTTCAACCAGCACCAGGCGGTCGTCTCCGTTCTCGACGAACTCAACCTCATCAACCAGAGCAAGGAAACAGTATGAGCTTCCCCACCGGCACGATCCTCGGCTACCCGCGCATCGGGCGCCGCCGCGAACTGAAGAGGGCGGTTGAGGCCTTCTGGGCGGGCAGAATCACCGCCGACGAACTCGAGGCGACCGCCGCGGAGCTTCGCGCGGTGACCCGGGCGCGACTCGTCGAGCTGGGGCTCGGGAAGACCGACTCGTCCATTCCTGAGGCCTTCTCCTATTACGACCAGGTACTGGATGCCGCGGTGACGGTGGGCGCCATCCCCACCCGCTTCGCCTCGCTGGTGAAGCCCGACGGTTCGCTCGACCTCGCCGGCTACTTCACCATCGCTCGCGGCGAAGGCAACAACACTCCGGCCGAGATGACCAAGTGGTTCGACACGAACTATCACTACCTCGTTCCCGAGATCGGTCCGGAGACCGACTTCCACCTCGCTTCGGACCGGCTGATCCGGGAGGTCGCCGAGGCGACCACCTCCGGCTACCGCACCCGCCCGGTGATCGTCGGCCCTGTCACGTTCCTGCTGCTGAGCAAGCCGAGCGAGGGTGCGCCAGAGGGGTACCAGCCGCTCGACCGCCTGGACGACCTCCTCCCGGTCTACGCGGAACTCCTCGCAGCACTCACCGCGGTCGGCGCCGAGTGGGTCCAGCTCGACGAGCCGGCACTCGTCAGCGAGAGCATCGATGTGCCGCGGTCCGCGGTTCTCGCTGCGACAGCGAAGGCGTACGACCTGCTGGCGGCCGTACCCGTTCGCCCGCAGATCTTCGTCGCTGCGCCATACGCCGGCCTCGGTGACGCCCTGCCGGTGCTCGATAAGACGGCAATCGAGGCAATCGGCCTCGACCTCGTGCGTGGCACGATCCCGACCGGCTTCACCACCACGAAGACTCTCGTCGGTGGTGTCATCGACGGCCACAACATCTGGCGCGGCGATCTCGCGGGCGCCTTCGAGAAACTGACTGCGCTGAACGCGCTGTCCCCGTCTGTTGCGGTCACGTCGTCCACATCGCTCTTCCACGTGCCGCACGACGCCACCGATGAGCCGCTGCTCGCCGACCAGCTGAAGAGCTGGCTGGCCTTCGCCGACCAGAAGGTCGGGCAGGTCGCCACCCTCGCGAAGGGGCTGGTCGAGGGCAAGGGCGCGATCCAGGGCGAACTGGATGCGGCATCCGCGGCGTTGAAAGATCGTCACGATGCCGTCGGCGTGCGCGACGGCGCCGTTCGGGCCCGGGCGGAGGCTCTCGCCCCGTCCGACTTCGCGCGTGGCGCGTACGCCGACCGGCTCGCGGCCCAGGACGCCGCGCTTCACCTGCCGTTCCTTCCGACGACGACCATCGGTTCGTTCCCGCAGACCGGCGAGATCCGCAAGACACGCGCGGCATTCGCCGCAGGACGGATCAGCGAGGCCGAGTACAAAGAGGCGATGCGGGCCGAGATCCGCAGCGTCGTCGAGCTGCAGGAGAGCATCGGTCTCGACGTGATCGTGCACGGCGAGCCGGAGCGCAACGACATGGTGCAGTACTTCGCCGAGAACCTCGACGGTTTCGCGGTCACGCAGAACGGTTGGGTGCAGTCCTACGGCAGCCGGTGTACGCGCCCGTCGATCCTGTGGGGCGACGTGTCACGACCATCCCCGATCACGGTCGAATGGTCCACCTACACTCAGTCGCTCACGCCGAAGCCGGTGAAGGGCATGCTGACCGGACCGGTGACGATCCTCGCCTGGTCATTCGTTCGGGATGACCAGCCGCTTCGTGACACGGCCAACCAGGTGGCTCTCGCGCTCCGCGACGAGATCGCCGACCTCGAGGCCGCCGGAATCGGCATCATCCAGGTGGACGAGCCGGCGCTGCGCGAACTGCTGCCGCTCAAAAAGTCCGACCAGCCGGCCTACCTCGACTGGTCGGTGAACTCCTTCCGTCTCGCCACGGCAGGCGTCGAGGACAAGACGCAGATCCACACCCACCTCTGCTATTCCGAGTTCGGCGTGGTCATCGATGCGATCGACCAGCTGGATGCCGACGTCACGTCGATCGAGGCGGCGCGGTCGAAGATGGAGGTTGTGCCCGACATCCAGTCGAGCGGTTTCGGCCGCGGGATCGGGCCAGGTGTTTACGACATCCACTCGCCGCGTGTGCCGTCGGTCGACGAGGTGACGGATCTCATCGGGATCGCGCTCGGCTCGATCCCGGAGCGACAGGTCTGGGTGAACCCCGACTGCGGCCTGAAGACCCGTGGCTACGACGAGACGGTGGAGTCGCTCACCAACGTGCTCGCCGCGACGCGCGCGGTGCGCCTGCAGCACGCCCACTGACACGCCCACTTCCTCTGTCGTGGCGGGGGATACGCGACCTCGCGGCGGCTCAGTGACCTCGCGGACCCAGTTACAACTGGGTCCGCGAGGTCTTAAACCCGCCGCGAATAACTAACCGCAGAATATGTAGGGTGGGCGGGTGCCGTTCACCCCGAGTCATATCGCCGCGATCCTGCCGTTCGCCCGCACGCCGCTGCCCGCCGCGGGGCTGGCGATCGGCAGCATGGTTTCCGACCTCCCCTACTTCGTGCCGATCGGCATCCCGCGCGAGTACACGCACTCGCTGATCGGCGGGCTCACCGCCGACCTGCCGATGGGGTTGGTCGCGTTCGCGATTTGGATGTTCGTGTTGCGCGCGCCGCTGCTCGATTTCGCGCCGCGCTGGCTGCATGACAGATTCAGGATCTCGCCCCGCCGTGGTCCGTGGTGGGCGTTCGTGCTGCTGCTGGTCGCCGCACTGCTCATCGGCATCGCGACGCACCTTCTCTGGGACAGCTTCACGCATCCCGACGGTCTCGTCGT
>JAODAT010000136.1 GCA_025463565.1 Microbacteriaceae bacterium | reverse complement strand
CGATGCCGGCCTGGTGCAGCCGGTCGATGAGGTAGCGCAGGTCGTCCGGATGCCCGTAGCGGCTGGTCGGCGCGTAGTAGCCGGTGACTTGGTAGCCCCACGAGCCGCCGAACGGGTGCTCGGCGAGAGGCATGAACTCGACGTGGGTGTAGCCGGTCTCGTGCAGGTAGTCGATCAGCTGGTCGGCGAGGTCGCGGTAGCCGAGACCGGGTCGCCACGATCCGACATGCATCTCGTAGACGCTCATCGGGGAGTTGTGCGGGTCTTTCGTGGCTCTCTCGGCGAGCCACGCGTCATCCGCCCACGCGTAGAGGGTCTCACCCACCTTGGACGCGGTGGCCGGGGGCACCTCGGTGTAGCGGGCCATCGGGTCGGCGCGGGTCACCCAGTTGCCGGCCGCGGTGCGCAGCTCGAACTTGTAGCCGTTGCCGGGGGTCAGGCCCGGGATGAAGAGCTCCCAGACGCCGTTGTCGTCGAGGCGGCGCATCGAGTGCAGCACGCCGTTCCAGTCATTGAAGTCGCCGACCACCCTGGCGCCGGTCGCGTGCGGAGCCCAGACCGAGAAGCTGGTGCCGTCGACTCCCTCGTGCGGCCGGTAGTGCGAGCCGAACACCTTCCAGAGCTGCTCGTGGCGGCCCTCGCCCCACAGGAAGAGGTCGACCTCGCCGAGGGACGGCACGAAGCGGTACGGGTCGTCGACCGTCCAGTCGGGAGCGCCGTCGTAGGTGGTCGCGAGCGTGTAGGCCTGGCCGTCGCCGGGAAGGAATCCGTGCCACAGCCCGCTCGAGGCGTGGCTCAGCGGCACGGTCGTGCCATCCGCCCGCAGCGCGGTGACGGTTTTCGCCAGCGGACGCACCGCTCGAACGACGAACCCGTCGTCCATCGGGTGCTGCCCCAGCGCGTCGTGCGGACGCGGGTGTCGTCCCTCGACGAGCGCGGCGACGTGGTCGGAGTGCAGCTCGGGCAGCACGAGTTTCGGCGCCGCGGTCTTGCGAGCGCGCGCGGGTGCCTTGGCCGGTGTCTTCGCGGCTGATGCCTTGGCTGCTTTTGGCTTCTTGGCGTCCGGCTCTTTGTTCGCTGGGTCTTTGGCTGCCATCAGTCTGTGCCCTTCGTGAGGTTCACGCTCAGGATGTGCACGGGTTCGACGAAGGCGTCGAGCCGCACGTAGTTATCTGTACTCCACGTGAAGATCTGCCCGGTGATCAGGTCGGTGACTTCGAAGGTTTCTCCGGGCGAGATGCCGAACTGGCGCGGATCGAGATGCACGGTGGTTTCGCGCACCGCGTGGGAGTCGACGTTGGCGACCACGATGATCGCGTCACCACCACCGTCGGTGAACTCCGATGCCAGGTACTTCGAATAGACGAGAATCGCCGGGTCGTCGCTCCAGTGGAGCTCCAGGTTGCGCAACTGCCGCAGGGAAGGGTGATCGCGGCGGATCTCGTTCAGCCGGGTGAGGTACGGAACCAGCGAGTGGCCCTCGGCCTCCGCCTTGGCGAACGAGCGCGGCTTGTACTCGTACTTCTCGTTGTCGATGTTCTCCTCAGAGCCCGCACGGGCCACGTTCTCGTACAGCTCGTACCCGGCGTAGACACCCCAGCTGGGGCTCGCGGTCGCGGCGATCGCCGCGCGCACCTTGTAGGCGGGAACGCCGCCGAACTGCAGGTATTCGCTCAGGATGTCCGGCGTGTTCACGAAGAGATTGGGCCGGAAGAAGGCCACATTCTCTTTCGAGATCTCGCGCAGGAATTCTTCGAGCTCCTGCTTCGTGTTGCGCCAGGTGAAGTACGTGTACGACTGCTGGAATCCCACCTGCCCGAGCGCGTACATCATCGCCGGAGCGGTGAAGGCTTCGGCGAGGAATACCACGTCGGGGAACTCGGCGTTCACCTCGGCGATGAGCCACTCCCAGAACCGCAGCGGCTTGGTGTGCGGGTTGTCCACCCGGAAGATGTGCACGCCGAGACCAATCCAGTGCCGCACGATCCGCAGTACCTCGCGACTCAGCCCCCAGAAGTCGTTGTCGAAGTTCAGCGGATAGATGTCCTGGTATTTCTTCGGCGGGTTCTCGGCGTAGGCGATCGAGCCGTCGGGCAGAGTGGTAAACCACTCGGGATGCTCGGTCACCCAGGGGTGATCGGGCGAGGCCTGCAGGGCGAGGTCGATCGCCAGTTCGAGGCCCGCGCGCTTCGTCGCGCCGACGAAATACCTGAAGTCGGCCTCGGTACCGAGGTCGGGGTGGATGGCGTCATGGCCGCCCTCGGCGGAGCCGATCGCCCAGGGTGAGCCAGGGTCATGTTCGCCGACGGTGAGGGTGTTGTTCGGTCCTTTGCGAAAGCTCACACCGATCGGATGGATCGGCGGCAGGTAGAGCACGTCGAAGCCCATCGCCGCTACGGCAGGCAGGCGCTTGGCGGCGGTGCGGAACGAGCCGCTCTGCCAGCTGCCGTCCTTCAGTTTTTTCGCGCCCTCCGATCGGGGGAAGAACTCGTACCAGGCGCCGACACCGGCGCGGGTGCGCTCCACGTGCAGCACGTGCTGCTCGCTCTCACTCGTGAGAGCCGCGAGAGGTGACCTGGCGATCAAGGCTGTGACGGCCGCCGCGGCGGCAAGGCGGGCCGACGGGGTCTGGCGCTTCGTGGCGATCGCCTTCACGGCATCCGCGATATCGGCGTTGTCGGGATCGGCGGCGGCCGCACGCTTCAGCAGGGTGCGCCCGATCAACAGCATCAGCTCCACGTCGACACCGGCGGGAACCTTCAGCTCGGCGTTATGCAGCCAGGTGGCCCACTCATCCACCCAGGCGCGGATGCTCCACCGCCAGTCGCCGACCGTGTCCACCAGCGCACGCGCCTCCCAGCGGTCGCTGCCGAAACCGAGGTCGGTCATGGGGTGCGTGGTGCGGATGCCGGCCGGGCTCACGAGCGCCAGTTCGGCGCCCAAAATGTCGTGGCCCTCTTTGAAGACTGTCGCACTGAACGGCACCACCTCGCCGGCGTAAGCCTTGGCGGGCCAGATGTCTCCCGGCTGCACCGGGGCCAGGTCACGAATCGGGATGCGCCCGACGCGGGGTTCGTAGTCCATTGCCACACTCCGCACAGTAGCCCGTATGTCTAGGTCTCGTAATCGGCTGTACATATAGTGCATCTAGGCTTAAGACAATGAAGGCCATACGACGTTTCACCGTGCGAACTGTCCTCCCCGATGCGCTTGCCCCCCTCGAGGAACTCGCCACCAACCTGCGCTGGTCGTGGAACATTCCGGCCCGTCGGCTGTTCGAAGAGATCTCGCCCGAACTGTGGGACTCGACCGGTCATGATCCCATCGCCCTGCTCGGCGAGGTGGAGCCCGCAAGGCTCACCGAACTGGCCGGCGACAGCGCTTTCACCGCCCGCGCGAAAACTCTCGTCGACGAACTGCACACCTACCTCACCGAACCGCGCTGGTACCAGAAGAACTGTGATGCGACGGCGCCGAAGGCGATCGGCTATTTCTCGCCCGAGTTCGGTATCGCGGCCGCCCTGCCGCAGTACTCCGGCGGTCTCGGAATCCTCGCCGGCGACCATCTGAAGAGCGCGTCAGACCTCGGCGTGCCGATCATCGGTGTCGGCCTGTTCTACCGTTCTGGATACTTCGCCCAGTCGATCACACCCGACGGCTGGCAGCAGGAGTCGTACCCGGTGCTCGACCCCGACGGCCTGCCGCTGTCAGTGCTCCGGCATCCCGACGGCACCGCCGCGCAGATCGTGCTCTCCTTGCCCGGCGGCAAGGCGCTGTACGCCCGCATCTGGCAGGTAGCGGTCGGCCGCATCAAGCTGCTCCTGCTCGACACCGACATCCCCGAGAACGCGGACGAACTTCGCTCGGTCACCGACCGCCTCTATGGCGGCGGGGGAGAGCACCGCCTCCTGCAGGAGCTGCTGCTCGGCATCGGCGGCGTGCGAGCCATCAAGCTTCTCGTCGAGCTGACCGGGGTGGATGCCCCCGAGGTCTTCCACACGAACGAGGGCCACGCCGGCTTCCTCGGGTTGGAGCGCATCAGCGACCTGATTCACGGCGGACTCAGCTTCGCCGAGGCGCTGCAGGTGGTGCGTGCTGGCACGGTCTTCACCACCCACACGCCGGTTCCGGCCGGCATCGACCGCTTCGACGCCGCGCTCATCACCGAATACTTCTCAACCGACCTTCTTCCCGGCGTCGACGTGAAAGACGTGCTCGCCCTGGGCGCGGAGAACTACAAGGGCGGCACAGCGGACATGTTCAACATGGCCGTCATGGGCCTCAGACTCGGGCAGCGCGCCAACGGCGTGTCCCAGCTGCACGGGGATGTCAGCCGAGGCATGTTCGGTCCGCTCTGGCCCGGCTTCGACCAGGCCGATGTGCCCATCACTTCCGTCACCAACGGCGTGCACGCCCCCACCTGGACCGACTCGTCGCTCGTTGCCCTCGCCCAGGACAGGTTCGGCACGTCAGATACGACAGTGGCCGACTGGGCATCGCCCTCGGTCACCGACCTCGACCTGTGGACCGTGCGCAACGGGATGCGGGCACAGCTCGTCGAAGACGCGCGCAAGCGCGTCACCGCGGCCTGGTCGGCACAGAACCCCGGAGCGGGAGCCCCGGCCTGGTTCAACGAACTGCTCGACCCCAACGTGCTCACCATCGGTTTCGCGCGACGCGTGCCCACCTACAAGCGGCTCACGCTGATGCTGCACGACCCGGAGCGGCTGCGGTCCATCCTCCTGTCGAAGGAGCACCCGGTGCAGATCGTCATCGCCGGCAAATCGCATCCGGCCGACGACGAAGGCAAGCGCCTCATCCAGAAGCTGGTCGAGTTCTCGCAGGAGCCCGACATCCGCAAACGCATGGTGTTTTTGCCCAACTACGACATCGGCATGGCCCAGCTGCTCTACCCGGGCACCGACGTCTGGCTGAACAACCCGCTTCGGCCGCTCGAGGCGTGTGGCACCTCCGGCATGAAGGCGGCGCTGAACGGATCACTGAACCTGTCGATTCTCGACGGCTGGTGGGCGGAGTTCTACGACGAGGAGAACGGCTGGGCCATCCCGTCCGCCGACTCAGCAGGCGACAGCGCTGAGCGCGACAAGCTCGAGGCGAACTCCATGTACGACCTCATCGAGTACCAGATCGCGCCGCGCTTCTACGATCGCGACAAAGATGCGGTGCCGAAGCGCTGGGTCGAGTCGATCCGCCACACTCTGTCAACCCTGTCGCCGGAGCTCTCCGCTGACCGCATGGTTCGCGAGTATGTCGAGCGCCTCTACCTGCCGGCCGCGGCGTCGGCGCGCGCGATCGCGAAAGACAAGTACGCACCGGCCCGCGCGCTCGCCGCGTGGAAGTCACGGCTCGTCGAGGCGTGGCCGAGCGTCTCCGTGGCCCACGTCGAATCAGGCGGGGTGGATTCCGTGCCGCAGGTGGGCGACGAGCTGCACGTGCGCGCGCAGGTCAACATCGACGGACTCAGCCCGGATGACCTGAAGGTCGAGGTGGTCTTCGGCCGCGCGCGGGAGGGCGACACCCTCGTCGACACGGACCGGATCGAACTCACCGCGGACCCGGCATCTGGCACAGGAAGCATGGTCGAGTACTCGGGAACTGTCGCGCTCACCCGGGCGGGCAGCTTCGGGTACAACGTGCGCGTTGTGCCGAACAACCCGCTACTCGCCTCGCCGGCCGAGCTCGGGCTGATCGCCGTCGCGCGGTAGGCCTAGGTTCGCGCAATCGCCGCGATGATCCCACCGGTCGCGCGCCGCAGGTCGGCTGGCGCGAGCTCGATGTCGAAGCCGCGACGCCCTCCGCTCACGAAGATCGTGTCGTAGAGCTCGGCCGTTTCGTCCAGCACGGTGGGCAACGCGGTCTTCTGGCCGATCGGGCTGATTCCGCCGACCACATAACCGGTGCGGCGTTCGGCAAGCTTCGGGTCCGCCATCTCGACCTTCTTCGCGCCGACCGCGGCCGCGAGCGCCTTCAGGTCGAGCTTTCCCGAGACCGGCACGATGCCGACGACGAGCGCGCCGTCGGCGTCGGCGAGCAGCGTCTTGAACACCCGGTCGGGATCAGCGCCCAGCACAGATGCCGCCTCGGCTCCGAAGGAGGTGACGCTGGCGTCGTGCGCATACTCGTGCTCTGTGAACGCGATGCCGAGCGCGACGAGTGCGACGGTCGCGGGCGTGGACGGCATCTCTCAAGGTTAGGCGGGTCGAGCTTGTCGAGACCTCACCAGCGAATAACTCGTCGGTGAGGTCTCGACAAGCTCGACCCGCTAGACGTCAGTGGGCGCGGAAGAGCTGCATCGACGCCGGCGCCATCACCAGCTCGGTGCCCGGTGCGTGGGTGTCCGCCGCAGCGTGGTCGTCTGCACTGTTCCAGAGCAGCTCATACGATGTGACGCCTTCATGCTCCGGCAGGCATACGGTCTCCGGCTGCTCCAGGCCGTGCACGACGAGCAGGATGCGGTTGAACTCCTCGAACTCCGGCGTGGATGCTGCGAGGTACTGCAGCGTGCGCTCGGCGGGGGAGTCCCAGTCGGTGACCGACATCGTCAGCCCCTCCTTGTTGAACCAGTCCATCTGGGTGGCGGAGGGCACCGTCTCGCCGAACACGCCGAAGCGCACGGGCCTCAACGCCGGGTTCTCCCGGCGCAGGCGCAGGAGTTTCTGTGAGACCAGGAGCAGGTCATCCTGCCAGTCCTCATGTTCCCACGGCAGCCAGGTGAGTTCGCTGTCGTGGCAGTAGGCGTTGTTGTTACCGCGCTGGCTGCGGCCGAACTCGTCGCCGGCCGTGATCATCGGGAGTCCCGCCGAGAGCAGGAGCGTGCCGAGCAGGTTGCGGGTGGCCTTCTCGCGCGCGGACAGGATCGTCGCATCGTGGGTCGGGCCCTCGACACCGTAGTTGAAGGAGTGATTGTCGTCGGTGCCGTCACGATTGTTCTCGCCGTTGCCCAGGTTGTGTTTCTGGTTGTAGGCGGTGAGGTCGGCCAGGGTGAACCCGTCGTGGGCGGTGACGAAGTTGACTGACGCGAGCGGGCCGCGCTCCTGCGAGAAGGTGCCGGCCGATCCGGAGAGTTTCGCTGCCAGCTGGCCGATGCCGATCGGGGCGGTGCCGGTGGCGCGGGCGGCCCCGATGTCGGTGAGCCAGAACTCGCGCACCCGGTCGCGGTAGTCGTCGTTCCACTCCGACCAGCCGTCCGGGAAGTTGCCCACCTGCCAGCCGCCCATGCCGACATCCCACGGCTCGGCGATCATCTTCACGTTTTTCAAAGCCGGATCGCTGACGATGGCTTCGAGCAGCGGATGATGCGGGTCGAACACGACGCCGGCGTCGCGCCCGAGGGTGGCGGCCAGGTCGAACCGGAACCCGTCGACCTGCACCTCGTTCGCCCAGTAGCGCAGCGAGTCGAGCACGAGTCGCTGCGCCGCGTCGGTGGCGAAGTTCACGGTGTTGCCGCAACCGGTCACGTCGACGTAGTTGCCCTTGGCGTCCTGCCGGTAGTAGTTCGCGTTGTCGAGGCCACGGAGCGACGTGGTCGGACCGAGCCGCCCCTCCTCCGCGGTGTGGTTGTAGACGACATCCAGAATCACTTCGATGCCGGCCTCGTGCAGCAGCTTCACCATGCCCTTGAACTCGCGGAGCACGGCGCCGGTACCGCCGGTCTGTGCCGCCTTCGACGCATAGGCGGCATGCGGGGTGAAGAAGTTGAGGGTGTTGTAGCCCCAATAGTTGCTGAGGCCCTGCTTCACCAGGCGCTGTTCGCTCACGAACTGCTGCACCGGCAGCAACTCGATGGCGGTCACGCCGAGGTCTTTGAGATAGGCGATCGCGGTGTCGTTGGCGAGACCGGCGTATGTGCCGCGCAGTTCCTCGGGCACGGCCGGGTTCAGTTTCGAGATGCCGCGGGCGTGTGCCTCGTAGATGACGGTGTGATCGAGGGCTGTGTTCGGCTTCTTCACGCCGGCCCAGTCGAACGCGTCGTCCTGCACGTAGGAGCGCCACTCGCCGTTGGCGGTGCGAGCGAGCCCGCGGGCGTACGGATCGATGAGGTGCAGCTTCGGGTCGAACGCCTGGCTGGGGCCGGTCGGCCCTGACGCCTGCAGCGAGTAGCGCGTGCCCGGTTTCAGCTTCGGGCTGGTAGTCGACCAGACGTTCGCGTCGTCTCTGACCAGAGGGATCTTCTCGGCCACCCAGCTCGGATCCTTGTCGCCGAACAGGCACAGGTCGATTCCCGTCGCGCTCGCCGACCACACCCGCAGGGTTCCGCCGTTCGGCGTCGCACGCACGCCGAGGTTTTGCAGGGGGTCAGTCACAGGCACGCGTTCTAGAGTAAGACGTCCGTGATTCGTACTTGTTACAGAGAGTCAGTCGTGCCCATCTACCTCGATCATGCGGCTACCACGCCCATGCTGCCTGAGGCGATCGCGGCGTACACCGATGCGCTCGGCATCGTCGGCAACCCGTCATCCATCCACTCGCAGGGGCAGAACGCGAAGCGGATGCTGGAGGAGGCCCGCGAGC
>JAODAT010000096.1 GCA_025463565.1 Microbacteriaceae bacterium | reverse complement strand
GATTCACCATCGACAACCCGAATGCTTCCGGCAGCTGTGCGTGTGGGGACTCTTTCCACTAGCACTCCGAGCCACGACTCGCCAGAAAAAAGATCAGGGAATCGCCTTCGGGCGGTTCCCTTTTTCGACGCCGCCCGTGATGCCATCCGGCCTGTCCCGGTCGAAGGGCGCGAGTCCTTCGGAGTAGGCTGGGGACCACCAAATAGACTGTTGTTCGTAATGGTCCGTGTCATCCGAGAGGTTCCAGGTGCGCTCTAACCGCCGTCTTCGATGGGCTGTCGTTCCCGCGGCTATCGTGCTCGTTCTCATTCTTGCGGGATGCAGCCAGGAGCAACTGCGGGGCTTCCTGCCCGCCGGCTCAACGGGCGCGACCAACCACACCTCGAGCATCACAGGCCTGTGGGTCACCTCATGGATCGTGCTGCTGGCCGTCGGAATCGTCACCTGGGGCCTCATCATCTGGGCTGCGGTGGTCTATCGCCGCCGCAAGGGCCAGACCGGCCTTCCGGTGCAGCTGCGCTACAACCTCCCGATCGAGATCTTCTACACGATCGTGCCGCTCATTCTCGTGCTCGGCTTCTTCGCGTTCACCGCGAAGACCCAGGGCGACATCGAGAAGCCGCTGGCACATCCGCAGACCTCGGTACTGGTCGAGGGCAAGCGCTGGGCCTGGGACTTCAGCTACTACAACGTCGGCCCTGACGGCAAGGGCGTGTACTCGCCCGGCATCCAGGCCCAGGAGCTCGAGAAGTCCGACGGCACCATCGACGAGAGCAAGATTCCGGTGCTGCACCTGGTCGTCAACAAGAGCACCCAGATCAAGATCGAGAGCCGGGATGTCGACCACTCCTTCTGGATCATCGACTTCCTCTACAAAAAAGACAACATCCCCGGCAAAGACAACTACGAGTACTTCACGCCAACCAAGGTCGGCACCTTCGCCGGCAAGTGTGCAGAGCTCTGTGGCGACTACCACTCCGAGATGTTGTTCAAGGTGAAGGTTGAGTCGCAGGCCGACTACGACGCCTACATCCAAACTCTCGTCAACAAGGGCCAGACCGGCATCCTCGGCCCGCAGTACAACCCGAACCAGAACCTCCCCAGCAACACCACTCCACTAGCGAGCAAGTAGGGCGCGACATGACTTCAGCGACAATCACACGGCCCTCCGCAGGCGGCAACTACGGCCCCGTCCCGGTCAATACCCCGCCCGGAGTGCAGCGCAAGGGCAACGTGGTCATCAGGTGGATCACCACGACCGACCACAAGACGATCGGCTACCTGTACCTGATCACGTCGTTCATCTACTTCCTGCTCGGCGGAGTGATGGCGCTCGTGATCCGCGCACAGCTCTTCGAGCCGGGCGAGCAGCTGCTTCAGACGAAGGAGCAGTACAACCAGCTCTTCACCATGCACGGCACGATCATGCTGCTGATGTTCGCGACGCCGCTGTTCGCCGGCTTCGTGAACGCGATCATGCCGCTGCAGATCGGTGCGCCGGATGTGGCGTTCCCTCGCCTGAACGCGTTCGCCTACTGGCTGTACAGCTTCGGTTCGCTCATCGCGGTCGCTGGCTTCCTCACCCCGCAGGGCGCGGCATCGTTCGGCTGGACGGCGTACGTACCGCTCTCCGAAACCACATTCTCGCCATCGCTCGGCGGTAATCTCTGGGTCTTCGGGCTCGCACTGAGCGGTTTCGGCACCATCCTCGGTGGCGTCAACTTCATCACGACGATCATCACCATGCGCGCGCCCGGCATGACCATGTTCCGTATGCCGATCTTCACCTGGAACGCACTGGTCACCTCCATCCTCGTGATCATGGCGTTCCCCGTTCTGGCTGCCGCACTGTTCGCGCTGGGCGCCGACAGGGTGTTCGGGTCGCATCTATACAACATCGACGACGGTGGTGCCATCCTGTGGCAGCATCTGTTCTGGTTCTTCGGGCATCCCGAGGTCTACATCATCGCCCTGCCGTTCTTCGGCATCATTTCCGAAGTGCTGCCCGTGTTCAGTCGCAAGCCGATCTTCGGCTACAAGACCCTCATCTACGCGACGATCTCGATCGCGGCACTGTCGATCACGGTGTGGGCTCACCACATGTATGTCACCGGCTCGGTGCTGCTCCCGTTCTTCTCGCTCATGACGATGCTCATCGCGGTGCCGACGGGCGTGAAGATCTTCAACTGGGTCGGCACGATGTGGCGAGGGTCCGTGACCTTCGAGACCCCCATGCTGTGGGCAATCGGGTTCCTCATCACCTTCACCTTCGGTGGTCTCACCGGTGTGATCCTGGCATCGCCGCCGCTCGACTTCCACGTGTCAGACACGTACTTCGTCGTCGCGCACTTCCACTACGTGGTCTTCGGCACCGTGGTGTTCGCGATGTTCAGCGGTTTCTACTTCTGGTGGCCGAAGTGGACCGGCAAGATGCTGAATGAACGGCTCGGCAAGATCCACTTCTGGCTGCTGTTCATCGGCTTCCACACGACCTTCCTCATCCAGCACTGGCTGGGCGTGCTCGGCATGCCGCGGCGGTATGCGACGTACCAGCCGAGCGATGGCTTCACCTGGATGAACCAGCTGTCGACGATCGGCGCCATGCTGCTCGGCGTCTCGATGCTGCCCTTCGTGTTCAACGTCTACATCACGGCTCGCAAAGGCCGCCGGGTGACCGCGGACGACCCGTGGGGTTACGGCCGCTCGCTGGAGTGGGCCACCTCGTGCCCACCCCCTCGCCACAACTTCATCTCCATCCCGCGAATCCGTTCCGAGTCGCCGGCGTTCGACCTCAACCACCCCGAGGTCGGTATCCCGGTGGGCATCGGAGGTGCAGGTGCCTTCAAGGATGCGCCGGAATCGGCGACCTACGATCTCGCCGACGGAGAGGTGAAGTAGCCATGAACACCCAGGCCAAGATGTTCTGGATTCTCTGCGCGTTCTTCTTCGCGGCAGATGCGGCATACATCATCTGGAGTCTCATCGACTACAGCATGCGCGTCGCGGAGGAGCCGCATGGTGGCATCCCCGGGCCGTCGATCGAGTACGTCGGCGCGGTGGGGATTGCTCTTACCGGCATCCTCTCGGGATTCATCGCCTTCTACCTCGGCCGCTCGAATGCCTCGGTGGGTGGGTTGCTCCCCGAAGACCGGGTCGACGCCGAGATCGACGACGGGGACGCCGAGCAGGGGTTCTTCAGCCCGTGGAGCTGGTGGCCGATGATGTTGGCCCTCGGCGCAGCGCTCGTCTTCCTCGGCCTGGCCGCGGGAGTATGGCTCTCCTTCATCGGGGCCACGATTCTCGGCATCAGCGTCGTTGGGTGGATCTATGAGTACTACCGCGGAAACTTCGCCCGCTAAACCCGTCTCCACCATTCGGGCGGCGACGCCCGACGATGTCGATGCGGTCTTCGCATTGGTGAAGGAACTCGGCATCGGTCCCGAGGCCGATCGTGAGGCTTTCGGTGCGGTGTTCCTGTCGACGGTGGCAAACTCCACCGACCACCTGATTCTGGTCTCGGAGCGCGCGGGAACGGTGGTCGCCTATGCCGTCGCGACGATCCTGCACCCGCTGTACACCCGCGGGGACGCGGCACACCTGCAGGAGCTGGTGGTGTCCGCAGCTGCTTCAGGGCACGGCATCGGCAGCCAGCTGGTTGACGCGATCGAACGAGAATGCCGCGCGCGCGGCGTGACCCAGCTGACGGTGAGCATTCTGCGGGGTGCCGGCTTCTACGAGCGGCTCGACTACCGCTCGACCTCCGACTACCTCAAGAAGAGCTTCGTCGTCGACTGACGAGCCCGCCTCGACTATGCCACGGCGGTGAAGTGTTCCACCACGGGGAACGGGTCGTAGAACGGGTGCAACAGCGCTTTCCACTGCTGATATTCGGGCGACGCACGAAAGCCGTTTGTGTGAGCCTCAACGGTGTCCCATTCCACGAGCAGCAGGTACTCACTGGGGGACTCGGACGACCGGGAGAGCGATAGCGAGCGGAACCCGGGCTGCACGCTGATCAGCGGACGAGCTCGCACGAAGGCGCCCTCGAACTCGGCCTCGGAGCCGGCACGCACCGGCAGGATTGCATGCTCGAGGATCATGCCAACAGGCTAGTGGTGGCCGCCCTGTTCGATCTCGCCCTTGGTGATGGGGGAGATGCGGTCCTCGAAGAACCAGCGAGACAGGCTGGAGCGGAAGCGCTCGGCACCGGTGATCTTGCCCTGGCGATTCGGGCGGATCATCAGCGGCGTGTAGTCCTCGTAGCTCACCAGGCGCCAGCGCTCGTAGTCGCTGAGCTGCTCGTGAACCTCGATGTACTCTCCACCGGGCAAACGTACGATGCGGCCCGACTCGTAGCCATGAAGCGCGATCTCTCGGTCCTTCTTCATCAGCGCGAGACAGACACGCTTGGTGACGTGATAAGCGATGATCGGTCCGAGGATGAGGAGCGCCTGCAGCGTGTGGATGACTCCCTCGAGAGTGATCTTGAAGTGCGTCGCCATGAGGTCGGAGCTTGCCGCCGCCCAGAGCACCGCGTAGAAGGTGACGCCGGCCGCGCCGATCGCCGTGCGGGTCGGAGCGTTGCGCGGGCGGTCGGTGATGTGGTGCTCACGCTTGTCACCGGTCACCCAGCCCTCGATGAACGGATAGAACGCAACGAGGCCCAGGAACACCACCAGCACGATGATGACGGAGATCATGTTGAACGACCAGGTGTGACCCCAGAGCACGAATTCCCAGCCCGGTGGCACGAGGCGAAGGGCCCCATCGGCGAATCCGATGTACCAGTCGGGCTGAGTACCCGCCGAAATGGGGGAGGGGTCGTATGGACCGTAGGTCCAGATCGGGTTGATCGTGAAGAGTGAGGCGATCAGCACGATCACGCCGAAGATCACAAAGAAGAAACCGCCGGCCTTCGCAGCGAATACCGGGAGGATCGGAACACCGACGACGTTGTCGTTGGTGCGGCCCGGCCCGGCGAACTGCGTGTGCTTGTTGACCACCATGAGGAGCAGATGCACCCCGAGAGCAGCGACCAGGATGGCCGGAAGCAGCAAAATGTGGATCGAGTAGAACTCGGCGACCAGCTTGTTACCGGGGAACTCCCCGCCGAACAGCAGGTACGAGATCCAGGTCCCGACCACCGGAATGCCCTTGATCAGGCCGTCGATGATGCGAAGGCCGTTGCCGGAGAGCAGGTCATCGGGGAGCGAGTAGCCCGTGAAGCCCTCCGCCATGGCCAGCACGAACAGCACGAAGCCGATGAACCAGTTGATCTCACGCGGCTTGCGGAATGCGCCCGTGAAGAACACACGGAGCATGTGGAGTCCGATGGCCGCGATGAACAGCAGAGCCGCCCAGTGATGCACCTGGCGGAACAGCAGCCCGCCGCGGATGTCGAACGAGATATTGAGGGTGGACGAGTAGGCCGCGGACATCGTGATGCCCTTCAGCGGCACGTACGAGCCGTGGTAGACCACCTCCGCCATAGACGGCTGGAAAAAGAAGGTGAGGAACGTGCCGGAAAGCAGGATGACGATGAAGCTGTACAGCGCCACCTCACCGAGCATGAACGACCAGTGGTCGGGGAAGATCTTGCGACCAAGCTCTTTGACGAGGCCGGAGATGCTGGTGCGCTCGTCGATGTAGTTTGCCGCCGCGGTGGTGAACTTGCCTCCGCTGGAGATCGGTTCGACCTCCGCCTCGACGGGACGACTTGCGGTGACGGTCATGAACGCTCCCAGAAACTCGGGCCCACGGGCTCGTGGAAATCACTCTGCGCGATGAGGTAGCCCTCGCTGTCGACAGTGATCGGCAGCTGCGGCAGTGGGCGCTTGGCCGGCCCAAAGATGACCTCGCACTCGTGCTCGACGTCGAACGTGGAGGAGTGGCACGGGCACAGCAGGTGGTGGGTCTGCTGCTCATACAATGCCACCGGACATCCGGCGTGGGTGCAGATCTTGGAGTAGGCGACGATGCCGTTGTAGTTCCACTTCTCGCGTCCCTTAGACGCATGAAGCAGATCGGGCTCAAGACGCATGACCAGCACCGCAGCCTTAGCCTTCTGCTCGAGCGCGTCTTCTCTTCCAATGAGTCCTTCAGGGATCACATGGAAGACGGAGCCGAGCGTCACGTCGGATGCCTTGATCGGCGCCCCGGACGGATCGTGGGTGAGGCGCGTGCCCTTCTTCCACATGGTGTGGGAGAGCAGTTTTGCCGGGTCAGCGGCTGGCGCCAGGTCGCGGAACAGCACGATGCCCGGGAGCGGGAACGCGAGAAGGGCACCGATGAGGCTGTTGCGGATGAGCGATCGACGGCCGAAGCCCGACTCCTGGTTGCCCTCCTTGAAGATTTCGACTGCACGCTCACGGGTGGCATCGGAGCCGCGAGTGGTGTGACGCATCTCGGTGAGCTCGTCACCGCGCATGAGGTTCTTGGCCCAGTAGATCGCGCCGATTCCCAGCGCCAGCAGGCCGAGCGCTATGCCAAGACCAAGGAAGAGGGTGTTGAGTCTGACCGAGGTGGTGTTACCGGGGGTGATGGGAAAGGCGACGTACGCGGCGACCGCAAAAATGCTGCCGACGATCGACAGGTAAAAAAGGGTATAGACGTTGCGTTCGGCGGTCTTCTCCTTCTTCGGGTCGATGTCGGTGACCCGAAGGCGGTGCGGCGGAAGGCCGGGGTTCTGGATGGCGTCCGACGAG
The DNA here is from genome assembly GCA_025463565.1 of Microbacteriaceae bacterium. Classification (GTDB taxonomy): domain Bacteria; phylum Actinomycetota; class Actinomycetes; order Actinomycetales; family Microbacteriaceae; genus Lacisediminihabitans. The sequence continues at coordinate 32,324 of JAODAT010000096.1, read as the reverse complement.
ACGACTGCGGTGCCGGGATCCGACAGGTCCGAGTGCTCTACGGCCGAGCCGGCAGCGGCGTTGGTGCCGCCGTCGTCATGCTGTGCCATTGGTTCCCCTTCGTTGGTGCTGTGTGACAAGAAAACTCGTTACGTGTTGTGGCTGTTCCGCTCGGAACTAGTTGGCCTTCGCGGCGATCCAGATGGTCACGCCGACCACCGCACCGAGGCCAAAGATCCAGATGAAGAGACCCTCCGCGACCGGACCGAGGTTACCGAGGTCGATGCCACCGGGCGACGGGTTCTTGTCGAGGTACTTGAGGTACGTGATGATGTCGGCCTTCTGCGCGGGCGTGATGTTCTTGTCGTTGAACACCGGCATGTTCTGCGGCCCGGTCACCATGGCCTCGTAAATATGCTCGGCCGAAACCCCGCTCAAGGCGGGAGCAAACTTGCCCTCGGTGAGTGCACCACCGGCGCCTGCGACGTTGTGGCACATGGCGCAGTTGACGCGGAACAGCTCAGCACCCTCAGCGGCATCGTCGTTGCCACCCAGGTACTTCTTGGCCGGGATACCGGGCCCGGGGGAGAGGCTGGCGATGTAGTCGGCCATGGCGGTGACCTGCGCGTCGGTGAACTGGACCGGCTTCTGCTCGGCCTGCGGGCCCTGGTTGGCCAGCGGCATCCGGCCGGTTCCGACCTGGAAGCTCACCGCTGCGGCACCGACCCCGTACAGGCTCGGCGCGACGCCGTTGACACCTTCGGCGCTGAGTCCATGGCAGGTGGCGCAGTTGGCGGCGAACAGCTTCTTGCCCGCGTCGACACTCGACTGGTTGGCTGCGGCGCTCGACGACTGGGTCTCAGCGGAAGCCGTGCTGCTGAACAGTGCATACGCACCGCCCGTTGTCACGAGTCCGATGACGATCAGGGCGATCGTCGCCAGCGGTGAACGCCGGCCCTTGGACTTGACCAGGCGAGACCTGGTGCGACGGGTCGCCGTGCTGCTGTTCTTCGCCATGTGCTGTGGGAGTTCCTTGTTGGTGAGCTTCACGATTTTCTTGGGAGCGCTTATTTCAATACGTAAATAACGAGGAAGAGGCCGATCCAGACCACGTCGACGAAGTGCCAGTAGTAGGAGACGACGATCGTCGAGACCGCTTCTTTGTGGGTGAAGACCTTGACCGCGTATGCGCGGCCGATGATCAGCAGCATCGCGATCAGGCCGCCGGTGACGTGAAGCGCGTGGAAGCCAGTCGTGAGATAGAAGGCGGAGCCGTACGAGCTCGACTGGAGGGTCACGCCCTCGCTCACCAGGTTGGCGTACTCGAACACCTGGCCGGTGACGAACACCGCGCCAAGGAAGTAGGTGAGGAAGAACCACTCGACCATGCCCCAGCGCCAGAACTGCCAGATCGTGCCGGTGCGTGACTTCTGGAGGCGCTCGGCCGCGAACACGCCGAACTGGGCGGTGAAGGACGACGAGACCAGCACGAGAGTGTTGGCGAGCGCATACGGAACGTTGAGATGCGGCGACACCACGGCCCACAGTTGCGGAGAGGTTGACCGCAGCGTGAAGTAGATGGCGAAGAGGCCGGCGAAGAACATGACCTCACTGCCCAGCCACACGATGGTTCCGACCGCGACAACGCTCGGCCTGTTGACGACGGGAGCCCCGAGGGAGTGGGAGACAGAGGTGCTGGTCACTTCTCCATTATGGCCGATAACGGTTCGCCGTTTTCGCAATCGCGCGGCCAGTTGAGCCAAAAGCTAGGATCGCAGACATGTCTTCAGAGCTGTCATGGCCATCCATTCTCAGCGCGCTCCTAGAGGGCGATGACCTCTCGATCAGCGAAGCATCATGGGCCATGCAGCAAGTAATGAAGGGCGAGGCCAGCGCCGCGCAGTTGGCCGGCTTCCTGGTGGCGCTCCGAGCGAAGGGCGAGACGGTCGACGAGATCGTCGGTTTCCGCGATGCCGTTCTCGAGTATTCGTTGCCGCTGAAGGTCGATCCGATGGCCCTCGACATCGTGGGGACGGGGGGAGACCGGTTCGGGACCGTCAATGTCTCGACCATGGCCTCGATCGTCGCCGCCGCATCCGGAGTGCCGGTGGCGAAGCACGGCAACCGCGCGGCGAGCTCGAAGTCGGGGTCATCCGATGTGCTCGGCGCCCTCGGCATCGATCTCGCGCTGCCGCCGGATCGGGTCGCCGAAGTCTTCGAACAGGCCGGAATCACGTTCGCTTTCGCCGCACTGTTCCACCCGGGCTTTCGTCACGCCGGCCCGGTGCGCGCGGAGCTGGGCATCCCCACGGTGTTCAATTTCCTCGGACCGCTCTGCAATCCGGCCCGCTGCGAGGCGAACGCCGTTGGCGTGGCGAGCCTCGACAAGGTTCCGCTGATCGTCGGCGTGTTCCGCACCCGCGGTGCGACAGCCCTGGTGTTCCGTGGCGACGACGGGCTGGACGAACTCACGACCACCGGTCACAGCCACATCTGGGAGGTGTCTCGCGGCTCGGTCACCGAGCACGATCTCGAACCGCTGGAACTCGGCATCCCGCGCGCCGACATCGCGGACCTGCTGGGCGGTGACGCCGAACTGAACGCGTCGATCGCGCGCTCCGTACTTGCGGGCCAGGCCGGACCGGTGCGGGATATCGTGCTGCTGAACGCCGCGGCCGGCCTCGTCGCCTTCGACCTGGCCAAGGATCCCGCCCAGCTGCAGGTTTCGATCGTGCAGCGATTCCGGGACAAGATCGCCGTGGCCGCGGAGGCGATCGACTCCGGCGCCGCGACCGCGAAGCTCGAGCAGTGGGCGAAGGCAACTCAGGCGTAACTCGTCGGTGAGGTCTCGACAGGCTCGACCCGCGCTATTTCAGGGAGTGTCGTCGTCGATCCAGTCGAATGTCCTGGTGACCGCCTTCTTCCAGAGGCGAATTCGACGGTCACGTTCCTCGGGCGCCATCGAGGGCTCCCAGCGTTTCTGCTCTTTCCAATTCGCACGCAGCTCGTCCAGCCCGCTCCAGTAACCGACGGCAAGCCCGGCCGCGTAGGCGGCGCCGAGCGCCGTCGTCTCGGCGACCACCGGGCGCACCACCGGAACGCCGAGGATGTCCGCCTGGAACTGCATGAGCGTCTCGTTCGCGATCATGCCGCCGTCCACCTTCAGCTCGGCCAGGTCGACGCCGGAGTCGGCGTTCACGGCATCCAGCACCTCGCGGGTCTGGAACGCGGTCGCCTCGAGCGCCGCGCGGGCGATGTGGCCCTTGTTCACGAAACGCGTCATGCCGACGAGCGCTCCGCGGGCATCAGAACGCCAGTAGGGGGCGAACAGACCGGAGAAGGCGGGGACGAAGTAGACACCGCCGTTGTCGTCCACGGTCTTCGCGAGCTTCTCTACATCCGACGACTTCGACAGGATTCCGAGGTTGTCGCGCAGCCACTGCACGAGTGAGCCGGTGACGGCGATCGATCCTTCGAGGGCGTAGTGCGGTTTGGCGTCGCCTAGCTGGTAACCGAGGGTGGTGAGCAGGCCGTTCTTCGAGCGAACGATCTCCTCACCGGTGTTGAAAATGAGGAAGTTGCCGGTGCCGTAGGTGTTCTTCGTCTCTCCGCGATCGAAGGCGGCCTGGCCGAACGTGGCCGCCTGCTGGTCGCCGAGGATTCCCGCGATCGGCGTCTCGCGCAGCAGGCTGGACGCGGACGCCGTGCCGTATACCTCGGAGGAACTGCGGATCTCCGGAAGCATCGAGGCCGGCACGCCGAAGTCGGCGAGGGTCGATTCGTTCCAGGAGAGCGTCTTGAGATCCATGAACATCGTGCGCGACGCGTTGGTGACGTCCGTGACGTGCACGCCGCCCTTGACACCTCCGGTCAGGTTCCAGAGCACCCAGGTGTCCGTCGTTCCGAACATCAGCTCGCCCCGGTCGGCGCGCTCTCGAACCCCGTCGACGTTTTCGAGAATCCAGGCCAGTTTCGTGCCGGAGAAGTAGGTGGCTAGCGGCAGCCCGCAGCTCTCGCGGTAGCGATCGAGGTCTCCATCGGCCAGGCGGTCGACGATCGACTGGGTGCGCGTGTCCTGCCAGACGATCGCGTTGTAGACCGGTTCGCCGGTTGTGCGGTCCCAGACCACGGTGGTCTCCCGCTGGTTGGTGATGCCGATCGCCGCGATGTTGTGCCGGGTGATGTCCGCCTTCGAGAGCGCCTGGCCGATCACCTCGCGGGTGTTGTTCCAGATCTCGTTCGGGTCGTGCTCGAGCCAGCCGGCCCGAGGGAAGATCTGCTCGTGTTCGAGCTGCCCGGTGGACACGATCGACCCGGAATGGTCGAAGACGATGGCCCTCGTGCTGCTCGTGCCCTGGTCGATCGACAGGATGTAGTCGGTCATGTCACCTCTCGCGTAACGACGTCCGTTCTGGAACGGTATCGGACTGACGGGTGTAGACAGTGATGGTGGGAACAAATTTCGCCACCCTGCTGGCGGAGCGGCTCGCGGGCGCCGATGCCCGGATCGCCGTCGCAGAACTCGAACTGGACGACGTTCGCCGGGCCAAGGGCGACTCGGTGGCGGACGACGAGCACGACCCGGAGGGCTCGACCCTCACGTCTGACTGGTCGCGGATCTCGGCGATCGTCAACGCCGCTGAAGCACAACGCACGGACATCCAGTTGGCTTTCGCCCGGCTGCAGGCGGGCACCTACGGCCTCTGTCTCAACTGCGGCGGTCCGATAGCCGAAGGGCGCCTCGCCGCACGCCCGGAGGCCGAACTCTGCATCGACTGTGCGAACTGATTTACGACGATTCATCCACCGAAAGTGCAGCAGTGGCGACTTGCGACAACCCCAACCCGCCATTACTGCACTTTCGGCGGGTGTTCGTGAACGTCAAACTCGTGTCACTGCAGTTGGATCAATCGCGTTCACGGAGTTGAGCCCCGCGAGCCCGAGCACGATGTCGAGCTCCGCGACGATGTTCCGCAGTGCCTCGCGCGCTCCGGCTTCGCCCGCGACGGCGAGTCCGTAGGTGTACGCGCGGCCCACGCACACCGCCGTCGCACCCAGCGCGAGCGCGACGAACGCGTCGGCCCCCGAGCGAATGCCGCTGTCGAAAAGCACGGGAATGCGGCCGGCGATCACGTCCGCGATTGCCGGCAGCGCATCGAGCGACCCGATCGCGTCGTCGATCTGACGGCCGGCGTGATTGGAGACGATGACACCGTCGACGCCCGCCTTCACGGCGCGCTCGGCATCATCCGGATGCTGGATGCCTTTCAGCACGATCGGCAGCGACGTCTGTTTGCGAAGGAAGGCCAGGTTCTGCCAGGTGAGGTTCGACCGTGAGAACACGTCGAGGAAGGTGTCGACGGATGCCCGCGGAACCGGCGATCGCAGGTTCGCCCAGAAGCGTCCGGGATAGTTTCTCGTGATGTCAACGAGGGTGCGGATGGTGGCCGGCGTGATGCGCGGTCGTTCGGAAGGAATCGCAGCGGCGATGCGCTCGTCGACCAGTCGCAGGAAAACGGGGTCACTCGTGTACTGGGCGATTCCCATTCCGTGGGCGAAGGGCAGGTAGCCGAGGTCGAGATCACGCGGACGCCAGCCGAGCATGTGCGTGTCGAGCGTGACCACGATCGCCTTGGCGCCCGCTTTCTCCGCGCGACCGACCAAGCTGGCAACCAGCTCGTCGGAGGTCGACCAGTACAGCTGGTACCACCAGGGGGCGTCGCCCATCGCGGCGGCGACCAGTTCCATCGGTTTCGACGCTTGCGTTGAAAAGATGTAGGGCACGCCGAGACTCGCCGCTGCTTTGCCGACCGCGACATCCGCCTCATCGTCCACCAGCCCGAGAACCCCGACCGGCGCCGCGAGCAGGGGAGTGGGGTAGCGGCGCCCGAACAGCTCGACCGAGAGGTCGCGATCGGCCACGTCGCGCAGCACCCGAGGCACGATGCGCCAGCGGTCGAGCGCGGCACGATTGGCCGCTGTCGTGCTTTCGTTGCCTGCCGACCCCGCGACGTAGGCCCAGGCCTCGCGCGACATAGCGCGCTCGGCCGCTACCTCGAGTGCGGCCCAGTTGGACGGGATGCGTGGTCGCCGTCCCGTGGCGCCGTCGCGGTAGATCGCGGACTGCGTCGTCCGCCCGTAGGCCTCGGTCGAACGGATGCTGGTCCCACGACTGCTGGTCTCACCCATGCGAAGCAGCGTACGCGTTACCGGTTCGTGCGCGCTCTCGCGACGACGAGTCCGCGCTGCGAGTCGGGGAAGCCGTCGAGCATCTCCCTTAGCGCCGTCGCGTCCACGTCGGCACCAAACGGTTCGGTTCCCGGTTCCATCCGCACACCCTCCGCGAGCGTACCGGCGACCACCGGATCGAAGCCGAGTGAATCGACCAGGTCGCTGACGGCCGCGAGGTCGGCCGGGTCGTCGCCTGCGATCGCGATCGCCTTCCGGCCCTCGGTCCCGGCGGGCCGGGACTCGTCCTCGAGGTCGTGGTACCCCATGTGGTTGAAGGCCTTCACGACACGCGACTCGGGCAGGAACTCCTGCACGATCTCGCTGGATGAGGTGCGCGGGTCGGCGAGGTCGTCACGGATGCCGTCCACCTCCCACCAATAGTTCATCGCGTCGATGACGAGCTTTCCGCGCAGTCTCTCGGCCGGGATGCTGCGGTACTTGCCGAGGGGGAGCGCCAGAATGACGACATCTGCCTCGGCCGCGCGGTCGGCGGTGGTCGCGGTCGCGCCCGGCGAGAGCACCTCGATGATGAGCGCAATCTTCTGCGGATCGCCCGACCCGGCGATGAGCACGTCGTAGCCGGCGGCCACCGCGAGCCTGGCGAGCACTGTGCCGACCTTGCCGGCGCCGAGGATGCCGACGCTGGTCATGCGCCGACCGGTTGCTCTGCCATCAGCTGCTGCACCCGTGGCGCCACCTCGCGACCGAACAGTTCGATGGTGCGAGCGCGGGCGGCACGGGGTAGGTGCATGATGTCGTACTTGAGGTCGAATCGACTGAGACGCAGGTCGCGGGCGACCGTGGCGATCTTCGTGGCGACGGTCTCGGGCGAGCCGACAAAAAGCGCACCCGTGTCCACCTCGGCCTCATACCGGTCACGCGTGGGTGCATAGAACCCGCGCTCGGCTGAAATCTCCTTCACCACCGGCTCCCAGTAACGCCACCAGGTATCGCGCGCCTCCTCGTCGGTGTCCGCGACGAGCCCGATCGAGTGCTGGCCGACGGGCTGCACGGGCTGGCCGAACTGCTCCAACGCCCGGAAGTACAGTTCGACGTGGCCGGCGAAGCGCTGCGGCTGCCCGCCGATGATCGCGAGCATGAGCGGAAGTCCGTAGCGGGCGGCACGGACCACAGAGTCGGGACTGCCGCCCACTCCGATCCAGGTCGGGATGCCACCGGCCGGCATCCGCGGACGCAGCGTCTGGTCGACCAGTGGCGCCCGTACCGAGCCGGACCAGGTGACCGACTCTTCCCGCTGCAGGCGCATGAACAGCTCCAGCTTCTCCTCGAACAGTTGCTCGTAGTCCGCGATGTTGTAACCGAAAAGCGGAAACGATTCGGTGGCGGAGGCGCGGCCCAGGATCATCGAGGCTCGACCGTTCGAGACCGCGTCGAGCGTGGAGAACTCGTGATAGAGGCGAACCGGGTCGTTCGTGCTGAGCACGGTGACCGACGTGCCGAGCTGGATACGCTCCGTAGCGGTGGCGATCGCCGCGAGCAGTACAGGGGTCGCCGAGTCGTTCTGGCCCGGACGGTAGTGCTCGCCGACGCTGAAGACGTCGAGCCCGACGGACTCGGCGAGCCGAGCCTCGTCGATCAGCAAGCGCACCGTCTCGGCGTCTGACAGGTCGTTGCCTGACGAATCGGTCGCCACCTCGCCGAAGGAATTGAGCCCAAGTTCGAAGTGCGCAGTCATGCACACTTCAAGGTTGGTGACGTGTCAATTATTCCGCAGCAGCCCTCGTGACCAGCTCGGTGATCCGCTTCTCATCGGCGGCAGTAATCGAGAGAATGGCGAACCCGGTCGGCCACATGGTGCCGTCATCGAGCGCGGCCGAATCGCTGAACCCGAGCGTGCAGTAGCGGGTCTTGAACTTGCCCGACTCCTGGAAGAAACAGATCACCTTGCCGTTCTTCGCGTACGCGGGGGAGCCGTACCAGGTCTTCGGTTCGAAGTCGGGCACGGCGGCCATGATGACGGCGTGCACCCGCTCTGCGATGGAGCGGTCGGCGTGGTCCATGCTGGCGATCTTGTCCAGCACGGCCTGCAGTCCGTCGACCTTACCCGCCTTCGGCCCTTTGCCGGCCCGCCCCTTCTTCTCCTGGGCGTACTCCTTCATCGCCGCACGTTCCTCCGGCGAGAATGTGTCGTCTGCCATGGCATCTCCTTCGTGTTGCCTTCATTCAACTACCGAGGGCGCTCGAGTGCTTCTCCCGGACTGCTCTTCGTTGCTATAGTCCACAGTGAACGTGACACGATTCGAGGAGGTGAGCCCGATGCACACACTGTCCACTCTGTGCTTAGACACAGCGGGCGCTCCTTTGACTTCACGATCGCGCGACTGACGTAGCCGTCGCGGGGAGCGCTTTCTTTCCCAGAAAGCTGCAACCATGAACAACTCATCTTCAACGACCGCCCTCGTGCTCGGCGGCGGCGGATCGACAGGCAACGCCTGGCTGATCGGCGTGATCGCCGGGCTTTCCGCTGCCGGACTGGATCTGACCACGGCCGACCTGGTGATCGGGACCTCCGCCGGATCCACCGCCGCTGCACAAATCAGCGGCGAAGCACCGGCGACCCTCTTCACCATGACGGTCACCAGCGTTCCTCCGCAACGCCCCGCGCCATCCGGTCCCGTCGTCGATCACCTCGCGCGAACGAACGGCATCATCGCGGCCTCGGCCGACGCCGCCGACATGCGTCGCAGGATGGGCGCGGCGGCGATCGAGAGGGACGCCGGATCCGACGGATCGTGGACCGATCGCTGGCGCACCATCGTCGCGCCACGACTGCCCAGCCCGCAGTGGCCGGCGAACAGGATTCTCATCACGGCCATGGACGCCGAAACCGGCGAGGGAGTGGTTTTCGATCGCAACAGTGGCGTCGCGCTGGTGGACGCCATCGCCGCCAGCACCTCCAGCATGTCGCCGTTCACGATCGGTGACCGCAGGTATCTCGACGGCGGTTATCGGCGAAACGAGAACGCCGACCTGGCGGCCGGATACGCGCGCGTGCTGGTGCTGTCACCGTTCGGCGGACGATCGCTTCATCCCGCCGAGTGGGGGATGCACCTCTCGGCGCAGGTCGCGGAGCTTCGCGAGCAAGGCAGCCGAGTCGAGACTGTCTTCCCGCCCGATGACGCCGAGCACCTGTTCGGCGCCAACGCGATGGACTTAACGCTTCGACCGGCAGCCGCGCAGGCGGGCTACGACCAGGGACAGGCGATTGCTGCCCGGGTCAGCGAGTTCTGGAACGGGGGCGCTTAGGCTCGCGCGGCATCCGCCAGCTCGTCCAGCATCGGGTCGAGGGCACCGAGCAGCACTGAGAGGTGTCCGTCGCCGGGGCGGAGGTGGGCGCTCACCGACGGTATCTGTCCGGCGAGCCATTGGCCGTGCGCGAACGGCACCATGAGGTCGACGTCGCCCTGCCAGAGGGAGACGGGGATGCTGATCTCGTCGAGAGCGAACCCCCAGGGTTTCACGAACGCGAGATCGTCGTCGAACCACCCGTCGACGCTCACCCGCAGCGCCTCGTGGAACGACTCGGCCATGTCCGCGCCGAATCGGTCGGTGAGAACGTCCTGGTCCACCTGAGGAAGCAGGCTGCGCAGTGAGTCGACGATCCCCGCGGCGTTCGCCTCCAGCAGGTCAGGGCGCTGGGCTTCGAGATAGGTGCGGAGCTCAGCGTCACCCTGGAGCGCCGCCCCGAACTCATCGATGTTGTCCTGGCCCATTCCGGCGAGGAAGGTGAGGTCGTCTGCACCGTACGGCGCAACGCCCGCGATCACGAGAGTCGCGAGAGCGCGGTCCAGTCGCGCGGCGCAGGCGAGTGCGTGCGGGCCACCCCCGGACCAGCCCGCGACGACGCACTCCTTCGCGCCGAGAGCATCGAGGATCGCGTTGGTGTCGCCGACCACGTCAACCACGCTCCGACCGGCATGACGCGTCGACCCGCCATAGCCCGCACGCGATGCCGTGACCAGGAGCATCCCGTGTGCGGCGGCCGCGTCATCCAGCGCCTGCAGGGGAGTGGCGGCGCCGGGCGTGCCGTGGTGGAACACGAGCGGCAGCCCGTTCTCCGGCCCGCTTATCCGCACGTCGAGCTCGCGGCCATCGTCCAGTGAGACTTTCATGAGCTCGTCCATCGCACCATCGTCGCACGGCGCAGATAGCCGGGCGAGGACGCCCTACGACGTGCGCGTGCCGATCAGCAGTCCGGAGGCGAGAACATGGCCGGCCAGCGCCGATGGCAGCTGCTCTGCCGTGAACGTGGCCGGATCCACCATCGTGTCGACCGCGTAGAGATGGAAGCGGTAGTGATGGGGCCCGTGCCCGGGCAGCGGCCGGGGACCGACATATTTGCCCGGCTTTCCGTATCTCGGGGCAAAGGTGACCTCAGGACCCACCAGCGCACCCTCGGCGACCCCGTCACCGGTCGACGCGAGCACTGCCACCGTGTGAATGCGGGGCGCCTCGCCCGGTCCGTCGATGTCTTCGAACAGCAGCACGAGAGCCCTGGTTCCGGCCGGTAGCGCACCCCAGGTGAGCGCGGGGGAGACGTTCTGGCCGATCAGCGGGCCGCAAAACCTAGCGGGAATCTCCTGGCCTTCGCCGAAGCTCGGCGAGGTGAGCGAGAAGTGAGTGTCGGTGGTGAGCTCGGGGGAGTTAGCGAGACTCGCCGCCTCGCCGGCCCGGCGGTTGCGGAACGCGCGGCCGAGCGGGAAAAGAAGAACTTCGAGTGGGTGCATGGTGCTCCAGTCTGTGCGTGCTCGTCATTGCTTTTTCTCACGCATTGTCTTCCAGTGAACGTTAGCAGGCACGAGCGAGTGCGCGGCAATAGCGCGCTCCGGCTTACAGATCGAGGGTTGGTGGGTCGGCAGGCTCCTGGGGGAGTGACCCGCCCGCGCGAAGGTTCCTTACGCTCGGGTGCGCGTTGATTCCGATGACCGTGGCGGCAGCAACTCCCGCCGCGACGAAGAGTACGACGGCCGGCCCAACAACGGCTGCGATCGGTGCCACAATCGCGAGACCGATCGGACGCAGAGCGGTCGACCCCATCCAGTCGAATGCCGATACCCGGGCGATGAGGTGCTCGGGCACGTTGTCTTGCATCGCGGTGAACCAGAGGGTGTTGGGAATGCTGAATCCGAACCCGAACACCGCGGCGCACCCGATGAGTGCGGGCAGGGGAGCGGCGAGCCCGAGCGCGACCAGGAGCGGCACGCAGCACAGGGCTACCAGGTTTGACACGACCAGCGGGCGTTTGGGCCTGATCCTCAGGGAGACGACGTCTCCGATGATCGAACCGACTCCTACGGTCGCTGTCACCAACGCCCAGGTGGTGGCACCGTCATAGTGGTCAAGCGAGATTGTCGGACCGAGCACCCCATATGAGGCGAGAACGAACAGCTGGAACACCGAGAAACTGAGGATCTCGAGGCCCAGCCAACGGCTCTCGACTATGGTGCGGAATCCTTCCGCGATCTCGCGAAAGATACCGACGCGCTCTTTGATGACGCGCGGCGGCACGATCACGCGCGACAGGAACAGCGCACTGAGAGCGAAGGAGGCCGCGTCAATCCCGACCGCCCAGCCATTTCCCACCAGCGCGATCAGTACTGCCGCGATCAGCGGGCCGGCGATAGAGCTGATGTTGTTGGTCGCAGAGAGCAGGCCATTGGCGCTCTGGCGCTCGGCCACCGGAACGGCCTCCTGCACCAGACCTGAGGATGCCGGCCGAAAGAATGCGGTGGCCGCGCCGTTCGCGGCCTGAAGCACGATCATGGCCCACAGGGCGGGGGCGGGTAGGAAGAGCAGTACCGCGAATGCACCCTGGGTGCCCAGTCGCACAAGGTCGCTGGCGACCATGAGGCTCTTTCGCGGCAGCCGATCGGCCCACGCGCCACCGAGCAGCAGGAACACCACGAGCGGCACGGTCCTGGCTGCGAGTACCAGGCCGAGCGCGGTGGCGGAGTGAGTTGTTGCCAGTACCGCGAAAGCGATGGCAATCGGTGCAACGTTGTCGCCGAGCGTGCTGATCGACTGTGCCAGGAAGATCCGCCGGAACTGGGGCTCTCGCAGTAAAGTGGCGGCGGACATCCACCGATTATCCCGGGAAGGAACGCTCATGGCTGTGCGCGTCGACCTCAATATCTCCCTAGACGGCATTGCGATGCCTGCGAACCAGAGCGCCGAGAATCCGATGGGGGAGGACTGGGGGCGTCTGGTCGCGGACTACATGGCCACCAAAACCTTCCGCGAACGCGTCTTCCACGATGGCACAGGGGAGGGCACCACCGGCGTCGACGACCGCTACGCGCAGGCCTACTTCGAGGGAGTCGGCGCGGAGATCATGGGATCGGGAATGTACGGCTTCCATGCGTTCCCGGACGATCCGGACTGGCAGGGCTGGTGGGGCGACGAGCCGCCGTTCGAGTACCCGGTGCTCGTGCTGTCCCACGGATCACACGCGCCGATCGAGTTCGCGAACGGTACCCGGTTCGAGTTTCTCGACACGACCCTCGCGACTGCCCTCGAGCGTGCCGCGGAGCTGGCCGGAGGCGCCGACATTCGGATCGGCGGTGGGGTGGGTGTCGTCCGCGACTTCCTGGCCGCCGGGCTCGTGGATCGACTTCACGTGGCGGTCGTGCCGGTCGTGCTCGGGCGTGGCACCAGCCTCTGGAGCGACCTGCAGGGTTTCGACCTCGACTACACCGTGACGTCCGAGGTCGCCGAGAGCGGCGTCATCCACGTCACGTTCACCCGCTGAGGCCAGTGCTGTGAGCTCAGCGCGGTGCTGGCTCCGGAACGATTCCCATGGTGCCGTTGATCGCCGTCGCGAGGAACGCGTCAACCCACGCCCGATTGGCGGCCTGATCCTTCCGCTCGGTGAACACGAACTTCAACGAGCTGGCCGGGTTGATCCAGAGGGTCGAGCCGGCCTCTTCTTCCTCGACCTCCCACGCGAGGGCGAACCCCTCGCGCCGACGCAGTTTGTCGATCATCGCGAGTTGCAGATGACGCAGTTGCCGGTCTGGCAGGTCGAGGACAGCCTGGCCGTCATAGAACAAGGTGCCCACGATTTCCTCTCGACGCGCAGGGTCAGGGCGCGGTCTCGAGTCTAAAAGATCCGGGCAGGGCACGTTGCATTTGCCTTGTCCAACGGTATCTTTGCTCCGATCCGGCTGGCCGCGTAGTCCGCGCAACGTCAAGGTTGCAAGCATCGTGGCCAGGAGTTGTGGAGAGACGGATCTCACCTACGGGCTGAGTTGTAGGGTCTCACGTCAAGCAAAGGTGGAGAGCATGCGAAAGATCGTCGTATACGAGTTGTTGTCCCTCGACGGTGTCGCCGAGGATCCCGATGCGTTCTTCGCCGACTGGGACGACGCGATGGAGGCGAACCTCGCAGTGGTAATCGCCTCACAGGACACCGTCATCCTCGGCCGGCATAGCTACGACGAGTGGGCCGAATTCTGGCCCGATAGCACGGTCGAACCCTTCGCGACCTTCATCAATACCGTCACGAAGTATGTGGTGAGCTCCCGGCCGCTTGATCGGGGGTGGACCAACGCCAGCGCGATCGACGGCGACCTGGTCGAATTCGTGCGAGACCTGAAGAGTCGCCCCGGAGGCGATATCGGCGTCCACGCAAGTATTTCTGTCGCTCTGACGCTACTCGCCGCCGGCATCGTGGACGAGCTCAGGCTTGTGATCGCGCCGGTAATCGCCGGTGGCGGGCGACGACTGCTCGAGGGCCTGCCGTCGATTCGGTTCCAATGCATTCGGAGCTCGGTGTCGCCGACCGGTCACCTCCTGGTGGACTACCGCGTCCTCCGCTAGAACCGACCTACCGCTGACTTGACATAATGTTGATTATCAGCGATGAATTTTCCCAGCGGGTGCGGTACGCGATACTTAAGCCATGTCAGCTTTCTTCGGCCTGGTTCTCTACGTCGGCATCGCGCTGCTCGCGCTGTTCGCGGTGGTGGAGATCGTTTATGCGATCGCCGCCGTCGGCGCCGCGATCAACCCCGACTTCGGATTATTCGGGCTCTTCAGCAAGTAGCGTTCACTTCTTGACATAACGTCGAACGGTCTCCGCGACCGCAGAGTGGTCGACGACATCCGGCTCACCCGACATGGTGATCGTTCCCACGACCTCGCCCGCGACGCGGATCGGCATCGAACCGCCGTGCGCACGATAGGTCTCGAAATCCAGGCCCTGCTCTTCGAGGGTGGTCCCCGCGGCCTCCTGGCGGCGCCGCACCAGAAGTGACGGCTCGGAGAAGTGTCGCGCCACTGCCGCCTTTCCGGCCAGCCACGGGTCGTTGCCCGGGCCGGTTGTTCCGAGGTTCGCACGGAACGCGACATCGTCTCCAACGACCACCTGCACGCACAGGTTCGCACCGCGTTCCCTGATGACCTCGACACCGAGCAGACCCAGCAGCACGGCGGCCTCACTGTCGAAGTGGTCGACGTCGAGTCCGGTCAGGGTTTCGAGGTCTTCGATGGTGAATTCGGGCAGATCGTCGGTCATGGTCGCTCCTTCAGCGCGAGCTGTGGCAGCTCGGCGGGTTCGTAGGGTTCGGATGTGCCGGCGAGGTCGTCCGGCGACCACCAGCGGTGCTTCAGTACATCGACCTTCTCGTCCTCGGTCCAGTTCGCGTTCGACGGCTCGAAACGGTCGACCACCAGCCGGTAGAACTCGGCGTGCCCGGTCGAGTGGTCGGCGGCATCCCACATCACAGCGAAATCATGCGACCACACCGGCTCCCCCAGCGACTCGACGACGAGACCGGTCTCCTCGTACAATTCGCGCACCGCCGCCTGGTCGTGGTTCTCCCCGGGGTCCACTCCCCCGCCGGGCGTCAACCAGCGCGAGACGCCGCTCGTGTCTGGCGCCTTGGTGAGGAACAGGAGGATGTGGCCGTCCCGGTCATAGAGCAGGATGCGCGAGGTAAGGCGCAGTCCTGGCTTACTTGCCAAAGTCGCTGGTGTCCCCCACCAGCCGAGTGTGATCGGCCGGGATCGGATCCACGGCGGCCTGCGCCACCTCGGCAGCGAACTCGGCGACGTTGTACAGCTTGCCCGCCGCCTCCTTGCGGGACGAGATCGCTCCGGGGTTGGCGCGCTCGAGCAGGGTCGCGGTGATCGTTCCCTCGATCATGTCTCCGGAGACGACGACAAAGCCGATGCCCGCGGAGTCGAGCGTCGGGATCAGGTCGCGCAGGGCATCCTCGCCCGCGCGCTTGCTGAGCGCCACCGGCAGGTACTCAGGCATCGTCGGGGTGGTGTGGATGAAGTGGGCCTGGTGGCTAGTCACGAACACGACGCGCGACCCGGGCTGCAGCAATGGGATGGCCGTGTTCAGCAGCGCCACCTGGGCGTCGCGATTGAGCTGGGTGGCGTAGTCCTCTGCCATGCCGGACTCCATGCCGCCCGAGGCGTTCATCACCAGGATGTCGAGGCCGCCGAGCGTGTCCTGGATCTTCTGGAACATGGCATCCACCGACGCCGGGTCGGTCAGGTCCGCGCCGATGGCCACGGCGGAGCCGCCTTCGGCAACCAGCTTGTCGACGAGCTTCTGGGCTCGCGCCTCCTTGTTGCGATAGTTCACGACCACGCTCGCGCCCGCCTCCGCGAAATAGCTGACGGTGTCCGCACCGATTCCGCGGGACGATCCGGTGACGAGGGCGCGCAGGCCGTCGAGCGATCCGGGGGCGAGAGGGTTGGACACGGTGCACGCTCCTGTAGATAACTGTCGGGGCCTCGTGGCCCGGCACACGAGAATACCAATACCGGGTGCCGTCGGCAGCGCTTGGTGCTAGTTTCATAGGTGTTCCGACACGCGAGGAGTGCCGCAAATCATGGCCGAGTTCCTGGTGTCGTACGGGTGGATCATCTGGGCTGCGCTCATTCTGATTTTCCTGATCATCGAGGTCGCAACCGTCGACTTCTATTTCCTGATGGTCGCGGTTGGCAGTGTCGGCGGCCTGGTCGCGCACCTGTTCGGCCTGCCGTGGTGGGCTCAGGTGGTCATCGCCGGCATTCTTGCCCTCCTCCTGATTTTCTTCGTACGGCCGGCGCTGAAGCGCGCGCTGGGTCGAGGCGCCGATAACACGCCGACCAATGTGGAAGCCCTGCTCGGTATCGCCGGAACCGTGACCACGCCCTTCGTCGAGGGGCAGGGTCACGTCAAGCTCGCGAACGGCGAGACCTGGACCGCGAAGCTGTCCGGACTCTCCGACGCCACAACCGTGAAGACCGGCGCGCGCGTCGTCGTCACCGCAATCGAGGGGGCGACCGCCGTGGTCATCCCCAGTGAAAGGACAGTCTCATGACTGGATGCCTCAAATGACCGGAACGCTATTCGGGCAGATCGTTCTCGTGATCGTGATCATCATCGTCGCGATCTTCGTGATCGTGACGCTCGCACGATCGATCCGCATCATCCCGCAGGCTCGGGCCGGCGTGGTGGAGCGCCTCGGCAAGTACCACAAGACGCTGCTGCCGGGGCTCAACATCCTCGCGCCGTTCGTCGACCGGGTGCGTCCACTCATCGACATGCGCGAGCAGGTCGTCTCCGTCCCGCCGCAGCCGGTCATCACCGAAGACAACCTGGTGGTCTCGATCGACACGGTCGTCTACTTCCAGGTGACGGATGCACGGGCAGCGACATATGAGATCGCCAACTACCTGGGCGCGGTCGAGCAGCTCACCACCACCACCCTGCGTAACGTGGTCGGCGGGCTGAACCTCGAGCAGGCCCTCACCAGCCGCGACAACATCAACGGCCAGCTGCGCGTCGTACTCGACGAAGCGACCGGCAAATGGGGCATCCGCGTCGGCCGGGTCGAGCTGAAGGCGATCGACCCGCCCCTCTCCATCCAGGACTCGATGGAGAAGCAGATGCGCGCCGAGCGTGACAAGCGGGCCGCCATCCTCACCGCCGAGGGCACCAAGCAAGCCGCGATCCTCCAGGCCGAGGGCGCGCGGCAGGCCGCGATCCTCGAGGCCGAAGGTTCCGCGAAGTCGCAGATCCTGCGAGCGGAAGGCGAGGCGAAAGCCATCACCACCGTCTTCGCCGCCATCCATGAGGGCGACGCCGACAGCAAGCTGCTTGCCTACCAGTACCTGCAGATGCTCCCGAAGATCGCGGAGGGCGACTCCAACAAGCTGTGGATCATCCCGTCGGAACTCACCGAAGCCGTGAAGAGCATCAGCGAAGGGTTCCTGGGTTCGGCCGGCGCAGCGGTAGCCGACGCGGCAACCGCCCGAGCGGCAACCGCGCGAGCCACCACCACACGTGCAAGCGGAAGCACGGGTGGGGCAGCCAAGTCCAAGTAGGCGGGAGGGCGGCGACCGGTCGGCTGGCGATAAGCCGATCGGTGACCGGAAGCCCGCCCCTGCCTACTTCACGCCAGCTCCCCCACGCATCCTCGCCCACCGCGGGCTTCAGCTCGATGCTCCCGAGAACACCATGCTCGCCTTCCAGAATGCGGCGGCGATCGGCTGCACGCACCTGGAGACCGACGTGCACGCCAGCAAGGACGGCTTCGCCGTCATCTGCCACGATGCCGACCTGAAGCGCACCGCCGGCGTCGATGCGAAGATCCAGGACCTCACGCTCGACGAGCTCCGTGCCATCGACCTCGGGCAGGGCCAGAGCTTCATCACGCTGGCGGAGCTGCTGGCGGCGTTTCCGGACCACCGCTTCAACATCGACATCAAGTCGCTCGCTGTCGCGGCTCCTGCGGCCGACGCGATCATCGCCGCGGGTGCCGTCGACAGCGTGCTGATCACGTCGTTCAACGAGCGACGGCGGCTGGCGGCGACCCACCGGATGCCCGGGGTCAAGACGTCGGCCTCCGCGCCCTCCTTCGTTCTGGCCTTCATCTTCGCGCGCCTCGGACTTGCCCGTGCCGCGGCGCGAGTGCTCAAGCACATCGACGCGGTGCAGGTACCGGAGCGCATCGCCTACCTGCAGACCTGCACTCCCCGCACCGTTCGCATCTTCCACGCGGCCGGGTGCGAAATCCACGTCTGGACAGTCAACGATCCGGATGTCATGCGCCGCTTGTTCAGTCACGGCGTGGACGGAATTTTCACCGATCGCGCCGATATCGGACTCGCGGTGCTGAAAGAACTCGCAGCCAAACCGTAAGTTATCTGGGAAATTCCTGAAAACGCCGAGGCGATGAAAGGATTCGTCCAGCTTCGGGGTTTATAACTGTGAATGCATCGCGAGAGAGGACCACACAATGGCGGATCGCAGTTTGCGCGGAATGAGGCTCGGATCCCAGAGTCTTCAGAGTGAAGAAGGCGTCACCTTCTCCCCGCGAAAGAAGAGCACGTACCAGGCAGCCGATGGATCGACCTTCGAGGTCACTTTCGCCGCCGACGCGGACGTTCCCACGGTATGGGAGTCGCCCAAGAGCGGCCAGGAGGGTCGACTGATCGGCCTCGACGGCCGGCAGGTCGAACCCGAAGAGGTCGACACCAAGGTGCCGCGCACGCATTGGGACATGCTGCTGGAGCGTCGCACCCGCGCCGAGCTCGAGGAACTCCTTCAGGAGCGCCTCGATTTTCTCCGGGCACGCAAGGGGCAGCACAAGATCGGAGCCTAGCTCCACCGACAGCGTCGGGATCCTTCCGCGGAAGGGTCCCGATTTGTCGTTAAGCGGGTCGAGCTGCGCGCTGGAGCTATGGCGATTGCATCGCAATCGCGCGACACCAGCGCCGACGAAGCCGTGCTTCGTCGGGGAGTTATCGCCGGTGAGATCTCGACACGCTCGATCCTCGTCTCCTGCGCAGCAGCAGCCCCAGCGCAAGCCCGGCCAGTCCGAACCCTCCGGCCAGCCACTCCACCTGCCGCGAGATCACCATGGCCGGCGTGATCGTCGTCGAGAGCGGGATCGTCGCGATCATCGCGCCGCGGGTGAACGGCTTCAGACCGGCCAGTTTGGTGCCGTCAGGGGCGAACATGGCACTGACCCCCACCGTCGAGTCGTTGACGACGCTGCGGCTGGTCTCGATGCCGCGCAACTTCGCGATGGCGACCTGTTGCTGGCTTTCGTCGCTGTGTCCGAAGTCGGCGTTGTTGGTCGGCGCCAAAATATATTGTGCGCCGCTGTCGATCATCTTCGAGATGAGTGCGTCATCGACGATGTCGAAGCAGATCGCGATGCCCGCGACGGTGTTCTTGATGGTGAAGACGTTGTTGCGCGTGCCGATCGAGTAGCCCCGGGGAACCATGTCGATGAGCGCCGGCGCGAAGGGATACCAGAACGCGCGATCGGGAACGTACTCGGCGAATGGCACCGGGTGGATCTTGTCGTACTGGTCGACAGTGCCCTTGCCGTTCTCCCACAGCAGCACGCTGTTGAACTCGCGGCCCTTGCTGTCCGTGGTGATCGTGCCCGTGACCAAAGGGGCCTTGGTCGCCGCGGTGATGTAGTTGAGTGCCTTCGCCGCGTAGGGGTTCGATTGCGGATCGATATCCGCTGCGTTCTCGGGCCAGACGACCACATCCGGGTTCTGCCCGATGATCGGGATGCTCGCCTGGAGGTGCTCGTTGAGCGCGTCGCCCGGGTTGATGTGTGCGAGCAGTCCCGAATTCGAGTCGCCCTGTGCCGCCGCGACGCGGATGCTGCCATGGGTCTGGGTTGGCCACGCCGGGAATGCGAGCAGCACCGTGGCCACAGCAGCGGCGGCGATCGCGCGCGGAAGCCAGCGGAACGAGACCTCACGGATGGCCTGCAGGATCATCGCTGACAGGAACGCCATGAGAAAGCTCAGCCCCGACACACCAACCCACGCGACGAGGGGTGCGAACGGGCTGTCGGATTGCGAGAACGCGAGCCTGCCCCAGGAGAACCCACCGTACGGCCAGACGCTCGAGATCGCCTCACGCAGCGTCCAGAGGCCGGCGAGCACGGCGGGCAGGGCGAACATGCGACCGAAAAAACCGGGCCAGATGCGCGGAACGAACCGCCACGCCAGTGCAATGAGTGCACACCCCACCGCGAAGAAGATCGCCTCCAGGCCGGCGAGGGCGGCCCACGGCACCGGGCCCAGATAGACGGTGAGCCAGAAGATGTGCACGCCGAAGAATGCGAACCCGCCGACGACGCCGACCAGGAGGGAACTCCAGAGTCGGCGACCGATGAGCGCCCACATCATGAGCCCCGGCGACAGGAAGGCTAGCGGCCACCAGCCGATGTCGGGGAACGCTGCCGCGAGGCTCACACCCGCGATGGCGGCGGCGAGTAACGCGATCGGCAGATTCGCGGGCTGGCGTCTCGGGTGCACCGGATCAGCCTAGATGGATGTGGCTGTGAAGGCGGGTCACGCCACCGAGCTGTACGCGACGATCCCGCGACGGATGGCGTCGAGCGCCTTCCGTGCGGTCCGCCCGACAGTGCCGTCCGCGACGACGGACAGCTGGTCGAGCAGGTCGATGGTCTGCTTCGTCATGCGCACGAAGTCCCCGGCGGCCAGATCGGCATCCTGCAGCACCTTGTCGAGGCTGACACCCTGCGCCCAGCGGTTCATCGCCAGCGAAAGCCCGGTGGAGATCGGGTTGCTGCCCGGCAGCTTGTGCGCGCGTTCGATGTCGTCGAGTTTGCTCCACAGGTCGGTGGTCTTTTCCAGCGCCGCGCGGAACGCGCCCCTCGGCAGGAAGCGATCGGAGAGCTGCCCTTCGTCGCGCCGGGGCTCGTAGACGAGTGCCGCGGCCATCGCGGCGAGCCCGGCCGGGTCGAGCTCGCTCCAGACGCCCCTGCGAAGGCACTCCGCGACCAGCAGGTCGCGTTCGCCGTAGATGCGGCGCAGCATCCGCCCGTGCACCGAAGCCGTCACAGTGCCGCTCTCATCGCGCTGGAGGTAGCCGAGCTCGAGCAGCACGTCGGTGACGCGATCGAAGATGCGGGCGACCGCGCCGGTGCGGCTGCGGATCTGCTGGCTCAGCTCGTCCGTCTGCTTCTTGAGGCGCCACCAGCGCTCCGCCCACCGGGCGTGGTTCTCCCGGTCGGGACAGGAATGGCACGGATGCTGCTTCAGCCGCCGGCGGAGCTCCGCGAGCTGGCTCTGGCGCTTGTCGCGCTCCGCGCGAGACTGTGTGTCCGCGCGTGCAGCACCCTTGCGCTCCAGGTCGGTGAGTTCGCGCCGGATGGTGGAGTACTGGCGGAAGTCGCCGAGATGGCAGGTCATCGACTTCTCGTAGCCGGCGAGGGACTCCTCCTGGGTGCGCACTTTGCGCGCGATGTCGACGACCGCGCGGTCGGCTTGGAATTGCGCGAAAGATGACTCAAGGATGTCGCGGGCGCGCTCCCGGCTGAACTGCTCGATCAGGTTGACGGCCATGTTGTAGGTCGGGCTGAAACTCGAATTGAGCGGATAGGTGCGGCGGGACGCCAGCGATGCGACGGCCTGGGGGTCGAGGCCGTCCTGCCATTGGATGACCGAGTGGCCCTCTACGTCGATTCCGCGACGGCCCGCGCGGCCGGTGAGCTGGGTGTACTCCCCCGGCGTGATCGGCACGCGAGCCTCGCCGTTGAACTTCTCCAGCTTCTCGAGCACAACCGTTCGCGCCGGCATATTGATGCCGAGTGCAAGTGTCTCGGTGGCGAAGACGGCTTTCACGAGCTTCTTCTGGAACAGCTCCTCGACGACCTCCTTGAAGGCGGGCAGCATGCCGGCGTGGTGCGCGGCGACGCCACGCTGCAGTCCGTCGAGCCACTCCCAGTACCCGAGCACAGCGAGATCTTCATCGAGGATGGTGCGGCAACGCTCCTCAACGATGGCGCGGATCTCGTCGCGCTCCTCGCTCGTGGTGAGCCGCACCCCGGCGCGAAGAACCTGGGAGACGGCGGCATCGCAGCCAACCCGGCTGAAGATGAAGAAAATGGCGGGCAGCAGGTTTCGGCCGCCGAGCAGCTCGACGATCTGGGGCCTCGACATCCGGCCCTCATTCTGGTTTCCGCGCGCGTTGTACGCACCTCGACGCTGGCGAACGTTCGGCGGTCCGCCACGGCCCCCTCCCCCGCTGCGCACGAGCTGCACCAGTTCCGGGTTTACCCGGTTCGTGCCGGACGCATCGAACAGGTCGAGAAACTTCGACCGCACCAGGATGTGCTGGTCGAGCGGTACCGGACGCTCCTCGGAGACGATCACCGTCGTCTCGCCGCGGACCGCCTGCAGCCAGTCGCCGAACTCCTCCGCGTTCGAGACCGTGGCACTGAGTGACACCATCCGAACCGACTGCGGGAGGTGGATGATGACCTCCTCCCAGACGGCTCCGCGGAAGCGGTCGGCCAGGTAGTGCACCTCGTCCATGACCACGAACGACAGGTCGCGCAAGAGGTCCGAGTCCGCGTAGAGCATGTTCCGCAGCACCTCGGTCGTCATGACGACGATGCGAGCGCCGGAATTGATGTTGGTGTCGCCGGTGAGCAGGCCCACGTCGTCGGCACCGTACTCGGCGACGAACTCCTGGAACTTCTGGTTGCTCAGCGCCTTCATCGGTGCGGTGTAGAAGACCTTCGCCGCCGGTTCCTGCATGGCGAGAAAGACCGCGAACTCCGCGACTATCGTCTTGCCCGCTCCGGTTGGGGCTGCGACGAGCACACTGTCGCCGCCCTCGAGAGCAGCGCACGCGCCGAGCTGGAAGGGGTCGAGGTCAAAGTTCAGCCCGGACCTGAAACGCTCCAGCTTCGGCGTGCCGCCGCGCGCCCTGGATGCCGCGAAACGCTCCGCGGGGCTCAGCTCGGTACTCATGCGGCTGCCGGGCCGCCGATTGTGTCGCTCAGGGCATCCGTGCGCCGCTGCACGGCCCGGTCGTGCAGGTTCGCGATCAGGGCCGCCGCCAGGTAGAGCACGATCATCGGCGCCGCGAGGATGAACATCGAGCCGACGTCCGCCGAGGGTGTCGCGAGCGCGCAGAACACGAAGATCAGCAGGATGGCCCAGCGCCAGCTGCGGATGATGGTGCGCCCGGAGAGGATGCCAATGAAGTTCAGCAGCACGATGAACACCGGCAGGACGAACGCCACTCCGACGGCGAGCACCAGCTTCAGTACGAAGCCGAGGTAGTCGCGGGCGCCGATGAGCGCGGTGTCCTGGGCGGGAACGAACGAGCCGAGCACACCCACGATGTGCGGGAAGATGAACCACCCGGCGGCGCAGCCCAGCAGGAACAGCGGGATTGCGGTGAACAGGAATCCGAACGTGTAGCGCTTCTCACGACGGGTCAGGCCCGGCACGAGGAACGCGAGAATCTGGTACAGCCAGATCGGGCTCGACGCCACGATGCCGACCACGAACGCGATCTGCAGCCGCACGTCGAACGC
The DNA here is from genome assembly GCA_025463565.1 of Microbacteriaceae bacterium. Classification (GTDB taxonomy): domain Bacteria; phylum Actinomycetota; class Actinomycetes; order Actinomycetales; family Microbacteriaceae; genus Lacisediminihabitans. The sequence continues at coordinate 8,766 of JAODAT010000096.1, read as the reverse complement.
TTCACTGATGTTCGTGAAGTTGAGGTTCGCGGCGTGATGGCTGCCGGCCAGGATTCCGATCGGCGTGCGCAACGCGTTCAGCACGTAAGGCTGCACGAACCATCCACCGATCGAGAGCAGAAGAATCCCGGCGGCGGAGATCACCAGCCTCTTGCGGAGTTCGAGAAGGTGTTGGCCGAGAGACATTCGTCCCTCGCGATTAGCCCCCCGCGCTGTGCGGGCCAAGGGTCAGGCTGCAGGTTTGTCGGACTTCGCGTCTGGCTCGGCGCCAGAAGTCGTGCTCTGCGCCGTGCCTGCGGAGCTGTCCGACTTCGTGACCGACTTGGCGACGCCGTCGTCGTCGGTTTTCGTGGCATCTCCGTCGGTCGGCTTCATCTCGTTGCGGAAGATTTTGATCGACTGGCCGAGGCCCTTGGCGAGACCAGGAAGCCGGGTCGCACCGAAGATGAGCACGACGATAGCCAGAAGGGCGAGCAGGTGCCATCCGGTGAATCCACTCAACATGGTTCGGTCATCCTTTGAATCGAAAGGGCGGTATCGAAAACCGCACTGGTGCCAGTTTACCGCCGGATGTGCGTATTGGCTGTCAGCGTGCCTTGAACCATTCGCGAGAGCTCGCGTCGACCTTCGTGAGCGCCTTCGCCCGGGCAATTCGGGCATCGTGACGGGCGGCGCGGCGCTCCATCGCGGAGGCGCGCACGCGGGCGCGGCGTTCACGGGTGTACCGGGTGCCGGCGAGGATGGCCAGCTGCTCCCTCTGCAGACCGAGTTCGTCAGCCTCGCTCTCCAGGAGTTCCATCTTCGAGGCCAGGATTCCCAGTTCGTCGAGCAGGGCGATGCCCTTTCTGAAGAGCCGGAACGCCATGAACGCGAGCATGGCGAGCAGGGCAAGGGCGAGTGCCGCCCAGATGATGACCCACGACCACCACGGCATCAGTCGTCATCCCTGTACCGCGCGGCACCGGCGGCCGCCCACTCGGCGACCACCCGGCGAGCCTCGTCCGGCGCGATGACCGTCACGACGCCCGGCAGGCTCGCGACGAGTCGCTTCAGCCCGTGATAGTGGCTCACCCGCACCGTGGTGCGAATAAGACCGTCCACCTCGGTGGACGTTGAACCGTCGGGGATGTAGTCGGCGATGAGCGGCATCGCCGACGGGGTGACGTCTATCGTCACCACCAGGTCGGTGTCCGAGCCCTCGAACAGCAGCTCCGGCAGGCGCACATCCGCCGCACGCCGGCTGATCGGCTTATCGGTGACCGTCGGATTGTCGATGCGGTCCAGCCGGAACGTGCGAAGCGCCTCGCGCAGGTGATCCCACCCGCGCAGGTACCAGTCGGCGTCGACCGACTCCACCCGCAGCGGGTCCACCTCGCGGCGCTCGCGTTCGCCGCGTGCGTTGAGGTAATCGAACTCGAGCTGCAGACCGGCCTCGACGGACTGTCGGATGAGGGCGAGGGTCGAATCGGACTCCGCACCTTCGACGCCGAGCTGGCTGGGCAGCGCGGAGGCGCCGCGCGCCAGCTTGGTCATGAGCGATGCGATGGCCGTGCGGTCGGCGTTCTCCGGCAATGCAGAGAGGTACTGCAGCCCGGCGATCAGCGCGGCGGCCTCACGACCCGAGAACCGTGGGGCGTCGTCGATCGCCACCAGGTTGGTGAGAACGATCTGGTCGTTCTCCTCGAAGTCGTCCCAGGCCAGGTCGAAAAGGTCACCGTGCTGGTACTGGCCGGTCTCCCCCGGGATTCCGGAGACGGCGATCAGCTCCACCGCCTCGCGCACGGCCTGGGGTTTCACGTCGAAATGATCTGCCGCCTCCTGCACGCTGATGCGTTCGTGCTCCATCAGGAACGGCACGAGCGACAACAGGAACGCGAGTTTGTCCTGCGCCTGGAGCGGCGCCTGGCGCTCAGCCATGAGTCTCAGCCGTCGTCGACAATCTCGTCCGCACCGCGGCGCGCAGCACCGGCGGTGACAGCACCAGAACCTCCGGCCCGTAGCCGGCCAGTTCATCGGCGAAGATATTGGCGTCGGAGTAGTGAAGTCGCAGAACGCCGTCACGCACCACCTCGGTGCCGCGCCGTTTCGCGAGGCGCGCGGCCGCATCCGATGACGCCGTCACCTCGACCTCGGCGGTGTGCGAGTCCCAGACCTCCTCGAGCTCGGCGAGGGCCTGCGCAGTCTGGTCGCCGACTGGAGCCGCGAAGGTGGCGCCGGTGCTGGTCACCTGGCTGACGATGCGGCGCAGCAGGAACGTCTTGGTGAGCCGGGTTCCCGGCTCGAGCGCGTGCAGGTGCCATCGACCCTGGTGCTGCACGAGGGCCAGGGGTGCCACTTCACGCACCCTCGCCTCCCCCTCGCCGGGCTTCAGGTAGGCGAATCGCACAATCGCGTTCTTCTCCAGGGCGGACCGCAGCGGCTCGAAGGCGGCATCCCGCACCCTCAGCCGCGGCGCGTAGCCGAGCACGGGCTCGTCGGAGACGATGCCGAGACCGCGCAGCTTCATCACGGCGCGGCGCGACTCCGCCGACAGCGAGCCCTCGCGCCAGACCATTGCGGCGAGGTTCAACAGGGTGGTCTCCTCCGCCGAGAAACTGATGTCGCCGGGAAGCTCATACGCACCCCGCGGAATGCGATAGCGCAGGTTCTGGTTATTGCCGACCTGTCCGGGGCTGTCGATCGTCTCCAGCGGCACCCCCAGGTCGCGGATGTCGTCTTTATCGCGCTCGAACTGGCGCTCCAGGTTCGCGTTGTCGCCCGACGCCTTGTAGCGCTGGCGATACCCCTGCACCGTCGACAGGATCTCGTTCTTCGTGAGCCCGGTCTCGGTGGCGAGCAGCGCGAGCACGAGGCTGAACAGCCTCTCTTCTACCGGAACCTTCGCGATGGGCGCAGCCACGACAGCTAGCCGATGATTCCCAGGATGTCGATCACGTAGACGACCGGAACCCCGCTCGGCGCAGTGCCACTGCCATCGGTCGGAGCGACCAGGCTCGCGGGAACCATCACCATCAGCTGCGAGCCGACGCGCTTGCCTTTCAGCGCGGTCGACAGGCCGGGAGAAACGCTGGCTGCGCCGACCTCGATCGCGTCGGCGTCGTTCTTCTTCCAGGTCGAGTCGAAGGCGTTCGGTGTGGCGGTCCAGGTGATCGCGGTGTACTTGGCGATGATCAGCTGGCCGTCTTTCACCGCGACGCCAGAACCCTGCTGCAGCGTGACGGTGGTCAGCTTCTTCGGCGCCGGAGTCGACGGAAGGGTGATGCCGGGTGCGCCGTTGGCGGTGGTGACGACCGAGGGGTACGCGTCGCTCGAGACCTGCGGGGTGCCGTTCGCCTTCGCGAGCATTGCCTTACGGACGTCGAGCACCCAGACGAGCGAGTCCTTGGCCTTGATGCCGTCGGCGGAATCCGCCTTGTTGTTCGTGCCGTCCTTCGGGGAGAGCACGACGGCGATACGCGAACCCGCGGTCGCACAGACGAGCGCCTGCGAGACGCCGGGCGTGCTGTTGGTGCCGGCCACGATCAGTCCGCTGCCGGTCTTCGTGTAATCGGTGACCTGCAGCACCTTGCCGGTGCGTCCGTCGAGGATGGTCGCGTCGACGGTGACGGGCTGGCCGTACTGGATGGCGGGGCCCTTGCCGGCGATCACCGTCGAGACCTCGGTCTTGCTGGAGAACAGCGGGGTGGGGAGTTTGACCGTCGGCTTCTTGCCCCACGCGCCGGTCGTTTTCACGACGCTGGATGCGGAGCCGGATGCCACCTGCGGCGAGCACCCGGCGACGGTGGTGGAGCTCGCACACGAGGTGAGAGCGGCCAGGACGGCGAATGCGGCCAGGAGAGCCGGGAGCTTGCGCACGAATCCTCGTTTCAGATCGATCGTGGGGTCTGTCAATTCTAGGGTCACGCGCCGCTGTCGTCCTGCGCGTGTGAGTCCAGCGCTGTCGGCCCTGCTTCCGCGGCCGAACGGGCGTGGCCGGCCGCCGTGCGGGCGGCACGCGCGGTACGCCGCAGCGTCTTGTCGGTGGCAGAGCGTTCACCGAGCGCGCCAGGGGTCCAGGCTTCGACATCCTCGTCGCTGAAGTCGGTCTTCGATGGGCGCCGCTTCAGCTGGGGCACTATCGTGTCGGGCGCGAGCCGGCGGGCAGTGAGCAGGAAGCCGGTGTGTGCGACCATTCGGTGGTCGGGGCGCACGGCGAGACCCTCGACGTGCCAGCCGCGCACCATCGTCTCCGAGGAGTCCGGATCGGTGAACATGCCCGTCGCCCTGATCGCCTCGGCGACGCGCGAGAGCTGGGTGACGGTGGCGATGTAGCAGAGCACCACGCCACCGGGGGTGAGTGCGTCGGCGACGACATCGAGACACTCCCAGGGCGCGAGCATGTCGAGCACGACACGGTCGACGGTTCCGGGCTCGACCGCGCTCGGCAGCGACTCGACCAGGTCGCCGACCACGACATCCCAGTTCTCCGGCTCAGCGCCGAGGAAGGTCACCACGTTGGCCTGGGCGACCTCGGCGAATTCCGGCCGACGCTCGAACGACGTGAGCGAACCGTCCGGGCCGATGCCGCGCAGCAGCCAGAGGCTGAGTGCTCCGGAGCCGACGCCGGCCTCGACCACGCGCGCTCCGGGGAAGATGTCCCCGAGGCTGAGGATCTGCGCCGCGTCCTTCGGGTAGACGATCGCAGCGCCGCGCGGCATCGACATGACGAAGTCGCCGAGAAGCGGCCGCAGCGCCAGGTACTCATCGCCGTTGGAGGCCGTGACCACCGATGCGTCTGCCAGCCCGATCAGCGAGTCGTGGCCCACCATGCCGCGGTGGGTGTGGAAGATCGCGCCTGCCTCAAGCGTGATCGTGTTGAGCCGCCCCTTCGGACCGGTGAGCTGCACGCGGTCGCCCGCGCGAAAAGGTCCGCTCTGCCGGCGTTGCGCGGTCACAGCACGGCCGCCCGGGAGGTCGTGAACAGCGCGCGGATGTCGCTGACGGTTCGCCCCTCGAGGGTCGGCCAGATCGTGTAGCCGAGACTCTCGTCGAGCACCGAATGCAGCGGAACACCGATCGTCACCGCGCCCGACGCGACGGCGGCCGCGAGGCCCGTGGTCGAATCCTCGATGGCGACGCAATCGGTCGCATCCACACCGAGAAGGCGCGCGGCGTGCAGGTACGGCTCCGGGTGGGGCTTGCTGTGCGCGACCTGGTCACCCGCGACGACGAAGTCGAAACTGCCTGCCGGCGCCAGCGACGCGATGTGCTCCGCCATCCGGGCGATCGACATGGTGACAACGGCCGTCGGGATGCCGGCGGCGCGAATCGAAGCCAGCAGCTCCAGCGCACCCGGTCGCCACGGGACGGACATCTTCACCTGCTCCATCACTGTGTCGGTGAGCTGATCGATGATCTGCTCGCTCGGGAGGTCGACCCCTCGACCCTGCAGTACCCGTGCCGAGTTCGGCAGACCCGAGCCGACGAGGGTGAGGCCGTCTTCGTGAGTCCACACGCCACCCCAGGAGTGCACCAGTTGCGCCTCCGCCTCGAGCCAGTATGGCTCGGTGTCGACGAGGGTGCCGTCCATGTCCCACAGGACGGCGGCGGGGGTGGGTTCTGTCACGGAAGACGAGTTTAGACGGGCGGGGGTTCTATCCTTGACGAATGGCATCGGACACAGGGCTTCTCAAGGGCCGCCTCCTGGTCGTGGCCTTCGAAGGCTGGAACGACGCGGGCGAAGCGGCGAGCGGTGCTGTGAGCACGCTTAAAGACCTGCTCGACCTCTACCCGATCGCCGAGATCGAGTCCGAAAAGTATTTCGACTACCAGTTCAACCGGCCGGTCGTCTCGATCGACGAAGACGGCGGCCGCGAACTCACCTGGCCGACCGTCACCGTGTACGGCCCGGCGTCGGTGAAGGCCCAGCGCGACGAGCCCACCGAGTTCGGCGACAATGCCTCGAACGTCTACCTGCTGCTCGGCACCGAGCCGTCCCGCAACTGGCGCAGCTTCACCGAAGAGATCATGGCCATCGTGCGGGAGACAGAAATCACCGCCATCGTCATGCTCGGCGCGATGCTCGCCGACGTTCCGCACACCCGCCCCATTTCGGTGTTCGTCGGTAGCGAAGACGCACGCATCCGCTCCGAGCTCGCCGTCGAGCGCTCCACGTACGAGGGCCCGGTCGGGATTCTTTCGGTGGTCGGTGCGGCCGCCGAAGAGGTTGGCATCCCCACCGTCTCGATCTGGGCGTCCGTACCGCATTACGTGCACAACGCCCCCTCCCCGAAAGCGACGCTCGCCATCATCGATCGCCTCGAAGAGATCATCGACGTGGTCATCCCGCGCGGCGACCTGGTCGAAGAGTCCCAGGCCTGGGAGGCCGGGATCGACGCGCTCGCCAGTGACGACGAGGAGATGGCCAGCTACATCACCCAGCTGGAGCAGGCACGCGACACCGTCGATTCCCCCGAGGCGAGCGGTGAGGCGATCGCCCAGGAGTTCGAGCGTTACCTGCGTCGGCGCGACGGCAAGGCGGGCGGCAAGGACGGCCCGGCTCCGTCGGGCCCCGCTCCGTCAGGCTCCGACGACTGGCGCCCGAAGGACTGAGCGGGTCTCGATACGCGTGCTTCGCGCGCTACTCGACCACCAGTTGTAACCCGAGCAGCGCATCGATCGCGGCGACGGCGCTCGTCGATGCCGGTTCTGAGAGCCGCTCGTCGATCGCGGTGATCGCACCCGGCGTATCGAGGTCGAGCGACAGGATCTCGCGCAGATGGTCGACGAACGGGTCGGCGTCTTTTGCAGCGCCGTCGTCGACAGCACCGGCCGCCCACGCGTCCCACCGCGCAAGGGTTTCGGCGGCGGCGCCGAGCTGGTCGTCCGTCCACTCCCAGTCCTCGCGATAGTGGTGCGTGAGCAGGGCGAGCCGGATGGCGCGCGGGTCCGCGCCGCCGGCGACCAGTCGCGAGACAAGCACCAGGTTGCCCAGCGACTTGCTCATCTTCTCGCCTTCGTACGCCACCATCCCGGAGTGCACGTACGCTCCGGCGTACGGCTCGCCGGTGAGCGCGGACGCGTGCCCCGCACTGAACTCGTGGTGCGGGAAGAGCAGGTCCGCTCCCCCGCCGCTCACGGTCAGCGGTCGCGGAAGAAAGGTGAGGGCGATCACGGAACACTCGATGTGCCAGCCGGGGCGGCCTCTCCCCAGCACCGTGTCCCACGCGGGTTCGCCCTCGCGTTCGGAGCGCCAGAGCAGCGGGTCGAGCGCGTCACGTTTGCCGGGCCTGGCCGGGTCTCCACCGCGCTCGGCGCTGAACCGTAGCATGTCGGAGCGATCGAGCCTCGACTCCTGCCCGAGAAACCACGGCTTCGCGTCGGCCGACGAGTCGAAATACAGGTCGCTGTCGGCCCCTTCGCTCTCCACCGGGTACGCGGTCCCGCCCGCGAGCAGCTCGTGCACGGCGCCCGCGATCTCCTCCACCACCTCGGTGACCGCAACGTAGTGGTCAGGCGGGATGATGCGCAGGTGCTCCATGTCACTCCGGAACAGGTCGGTCTGCTCCGCAGCGAGCTGCCGCCAGTCCACGCCATCACGGGTCGCGCGCTCCAGGAGCGGGTCGTCGACATCCGTCGTGTTCTGGGCGTAGCGCACCTTCACGCCGGCGTCGAGCCAGAGCCGGATGAGCGTGTCGAAGGCGAGATAGGTCGCCGCGTGCCCGAGGTGGGTGGCGTCGTACGGCGTGATGCCGCAGACATACAGCGACGCCACTTCGCCGGACTCCGTGGACGCGGGACGCGTTTCGATTATCGCGTCGCTCGCGGAGTCGTAGACGCTCGGCAACGGGCCGGTACCCGCCACCCGAGGAACGGTGGGACGGGACCAGGACTTCACGTTCGGAGTCTAGAGCCGAAGCTCACGATTCACGATTCGTGCGGCGACGTCGCGGATGGCGAGGTTGTTGCTGCGCGAATACTGTCGCAGCAGCGTGAAGGCCCGGTCCATGTCGACGTCGTTGACCTGGGCGATGACGCCCTTGGCCTGCTCGATGACGACGCGGCTGTCGAGTGCATGCTGCAGCTGCTCGCGGGCGAGCGCGCTCTCGCGCAGGGTGCGTTCATGCAGGATGCCGATAGTCGCGACATCCGCCAGCCCGCGCGCGGCCGCGAGGTCGAGCTCGCCGAGCGCGCCCGCCTGCGCCCTGAACAGGTTGAGCGTACCGATCACCGTGTCCCGCAGGGTCATCGGGATGACGGTCACCGAGCGGAAACCCTGCGCGGCCGCGTCACCCGCGAATTCCGGCCACTTGTCGGCGACCGCCTCGATGTTCGCGATGTCGATGACCGCTCCGGTGTCGAACGCTTCACCGCAGGGTCCTTCGCCCTGGAGCATCTCGACGAGCGAGCCGCGCTCGCTCGTCGACGCGACGACGGACAGTTCGCCGTCGGGTTCGGCTAGCAGAATGCCGGCCTCGGAGGCGTCGAGAATATCCGCGCACGCCTCAACGAGTTTCTGAAGCAACTCGACAACGTCGTAGCTTGCCACGATTGTGTCTGCGAGGGTTACGAACGTCGTAACCAGTCGGCCCTCGCGGGATTCTGCGGCCATCGGGCCAGTGTATTCCTCGTTGCTCACAGGTCCTCCGGGCTGAATACCAGGCGACGTGAAACCACGTCGGCCGAAACTTCGCGAACCGATCGGCCGCTCGAGAACGCGTGCGCCCTCAGAAGCAGCAGGGCGTCATCCGCACTGATGTCCAGCTGGGCGATCACCATGCCGGTCGC
>JAODAT010000092.1 GCA_025463565.1 Microbacteriaceae bacterium | reverse complement strand
CCGACGGAGACCAGACGGCCGCTCGGCGCCAGCCGGTCGAAGAAGCTCGGCAGCGCCTGCCCGCCGACGATGTCGACGATCACGTCGAACTCGGCCGCGTCTTCTCCCGACCGGTCCAGCACCAGGGTTGCCCCGAGCGACACCAGCCGCTCGCCGCGGACCGCGGATGACGTGGTCACCGCGATCGCGCTTGCGCCGCCCGCGCGGGCCAGCTGCACCGCCATGATGCCGATGCTGCCGGCGGCGCCGCGGATAAGTACCGACTCCCCGCTGGCGAAGTGGGCGTGTTCCAGCGCGAAATGAGCGACCGGTCCGGCGCTTCCGAGCGTCACGGCGTCGGTCGCGGCGAGCCCGTCGGGAAGGGCCGTGATGTCGTCCAGCGCGGCCACCGCGAACTGCGCGTAGCCGCCGCTCAGGCCGGTGAATGCCCACACTCGGCGGCCGATCCACTCCGGCTCGACACCCTCGCCGACATCCACGACGATCCCGGCGACCTCGCTGCCGGGCACGCTTCCCACGCCGAGACCCGAGCTGCCCAGAGTGCCGCGCCGGATCACCGCGTCGACGCCACCGACACCGATCGCCTCGACCTCGACGAGCACCTGGCCGGGCCCCGCAACCGGTTTCGGCGCATCCGTTTCAACGAGGCCCTTCGGATCGCCGAACGTCTCGATCGTCACTGCGCGCATCTCCATGGTGCGACGGTAACGGACGCCTGCGTCCACTTAGCTAAAGTGAGAATCATGCATCCGCAGTTGTCTCACATCCTTCGGGCCGACGCCGAGGAGAACCGGGCGCAGCTTCTCGAGTCCGCGAGGACGCTGTTCTCCGAGCGCGGTCTCGATGTGCCGATGCGCGCGATTGCCCGTCACGCGGGCGTCGGACCAGCCACTCTCTACCGTCGGTTTCCCACCAAACAATCGCTCATCGCCGCCGCGTTCGCGGACGAACTCGAGGCGTGCGCCGCCATCGTCGACGACGCCTGCGCGGAGCCGGACCCGTGGCGGGGGATCAGTTCGTTCCTGCTGCGGATCGGCGAACTGAACGCCCGCAACCAGGGCTTCACTGATGCCTTCATGACAGCGTTCCCCGACGCTGTCGACTTTGCCGCGCATCGCGGGCGCATCCTTCGGTCGCTCGCCGGCCTCCATCGCCGGGCGCAGGCGACCGGCGCGATGCGGTCCGACGTGGTGCTCGACGACCTCGTGCTGCTGCTGATGGCGGGGCGTGGGCTGTCTGGTGCGACAGTCGAGGCGCGCACGGCCGCATCGCGCCGGTTCTTCTCGCTCGCGATCGAGTCGCTTCGGGCGACGGATGACGAGGGCCGGCTTGCGCCGCCCGCGCGGGTGGCCAGCGCGCTGCTGGCATAGAACGGCATCCGTCACACGACGCAACGTGCTTGGGCGAACCGCCGACCTGTCGCAGGGTTAGGCCAGCTCCCGCGGTTCGTCGTCACCGATCGGCAGCAGTACCCCGTTGCCGACGAAGCGGCCCTGCCAGAGATTCACCGGGTTCCTGTACCCGATAGCCTCGAGCGCCGCGGGTCCGCTGAGCAGGGTCGCGGGAGCTCGGTACCTCAGCCCGCGAAGGACAGTCGCGCCATCGGTCCAAATCCGAAAAACTTCTTTGCCAGGCTGTCAGTCACCTGTCGAATGATTTGATCTGGGTCGAAGTCGGTAGCCATCCGAGGACTCTATCGGCCCGGCGCTAAAGGGCAAGTCGCCGGCCGAGCCAATGGTTCCGAAGTCGGGTTGCTATCCGAATGCCCTAAGCGCAGCACTATATAGGCCGGGATCCGCTCGAGCGCTCGCCGTCACGAGCAGTCCAGATGGGGCAATTTTGCGTGAGTACGAACCCTGGCAAGGGATGACGACGATCACAGACAGTCCCGCACGCCAGGCGGGCACCAACGCATCTAGTGACGACCGTTCCGGCGACCGCGACCGTAACAGCCGCCGCTGCTCCAACGCCAGCCGGTCGACGCCACGCCGCCAATCTTCGTAAGAGTCTGTGAATGCGTCGGTGCCGAACCAATCCGCCCACGACGGACCAGCTAGCGCATTGAGGAGCGCCAACCTCTCCTCCGACCCGTTTTCGCTCTGCCGGAGTCGTTCCAAATGGTCCGGCCTGGGTGGGGAGCCGTTGTGGGCAAGGCACGCCTGCCATATGTTCGGCCATTCTTCGTGCCAACTTTCCCATGCCGGGTGACGAGGCGCCTCGACCGGAGCCGGCGAATCAGAAAGGAGGGGCGGTACATCCGCCTCCGCCCACTCCAAGCCCCACGCCTCGCGAATCCAAAGGAGTCGCATCAGCGTGTCCGGGAAGTCATCGACTGCGATGACCATGTCGTGCGGCCATGGATTGCCAGGGACTGGCTCGCTAGATTGCACGACTCGACTCCTGTATCGCTGTTCGACTGAACTGCGCGAACGTCACCGTTTGGTTGCGGCGACGCGTTCATCGTCACTGGTCGACGGGTGCCTTCGTGACCGTACCAATTCGATCACTGCGCCAACTGCTTGATGGAGGAGAAAGTTCGCCGCGATGGGAACACACAGTGCACCAACGATGATCACAAGTCCCGCTAGGGCGATCAATGGGGCGAGAACGAACGCTCCGTCATCCATGAAGTCAGCTTAGGACGCAGGGCGAGGACCGAACCGGGTTGAGTCGTTTATCCGATCGAGAGACCGCCGATCGAAGTTCCCGGCGGCAGGTCTCGAATCTGCGAATGGATCTGGCCGGCAATATTGACCGAGACGACAAAGTCGGCCACACAGAGGTTTTCGGCTGACATCGGTCCACCGAGTGCCGGGAAAACCGCGAAATCAAATATTTCCGAGTCGGAAGGGTGAAGCCCGTTGCCCCATCCTTCGGCCGCGCGGCTGGCTGACAGCCATCGGTTTCGGCCATCCGTAGTGTTGAGCTCCGCTTCCAATTCGGACGTGTTCTGCCAGTTCATCGCCAACCGGCCTCCGAGCACATCCAAATACCAGACGCCAGCTTCGTCCGAGAGGAAGAGGTCACCGAACGGTGAAGTGAACAGCGGAGTCTTCCCGTCAAAATTCTCGAAAGTCCATGACTCCAGTGCACTCGCGTACTGATCGTCCGAGAAGCGCCGAATCAGTTCCAGTTCCACGCTCTGATGATGTCACTTCACGTCGCACCATGTGGGATGGCCACAGCACCAGCCATCCCACGCCAATGGTCGCCCGGAGCTACTTGCCGGAAGCCCTAGAACGAGGCCAAAAGCTCGCCGAATCGACCCGAAGAGCCGTCGATGGCGAGTGCCTCGGTCTGGTTTGAACGGCCTCCCACGAGTTCCACTATCCCGTCCACGCAGTAGTAGATGCCCGAGCTGACCACCCCGCCGACGGGTTCCGGTTCGCCGAACGCAATATTGTCAACAACCCTCAACAGCTGCGTGATGTCTTCCACCGATTCAGGCCCCGAGATCACCGTGTACAGCAGACTGGAGCGTTCCGGCACTCCGACGACGACGCCGTGCGGGGCAGGCCCTATCGTCGACTCGATCAGCGTCTGCATGTCGGCCAGCTTGGACGCGATGAAGAGCGACTCGCCGCTGAGCATCCAGGCGTTCCCGCCGATGTTGTCGCGAGACTCGATCGATTCGTCGTTGGTGTTGCGCTGGCCTTGACGAAATAGCTCCTCGACGGGCAACGGCAGGTCTTCGAGGGTGCTGGTCTGGAGAATCCTCACGGCATCGGGCGAGTCCAGACACAGCACTTGGATAAGGCCCGGAGAAAAGTCTCGCGCATAGGACAGTCCGCCGAGCGCGGTGAGTGCACTCGCGTTCAATAGTCGACTTCTGATTCGCGAGCGCACTTCCGGCTCGGTCAGCTGGCTGTCGTCAGACTCTTCTAACGTGCGCAAGAGCCGATCAGCGTGAGCTTCGACGATCGCGCGCCGCTCGCGAACTGGGGCCGAGCGACACAGGGCGACCAGGTTGAACAACGGGAATCGCGTGCCGTCTATGGCGACGAGCATCGGTTCGGACGGATCGTCGGTCTGCTGGAGGGTCGTTTCGACGCCCCGTTCTGCGAAGATCTCACGAGCGAGAACAGCGACTTCGGCCGTGACGTCGGTCGGTTCGTGTGCGTTGCGCCTGAATAGAGCCATGATGACCCATACTCTGGCACGTCACAGACCGTCTCGCGAGACTCTACTTTTGAATCATCGCAGGAGGCATCACCTGACCGATGCTGCACGGAGACGATCGCCTCGGTGCCGGCGACAGATGGCATGATCCACGGTAATTCACGCGTCCAACGAGGGCGGACCGGCGGTTGCCAACCTTTCGCGCCTGTTCACGCCATGTTAACAATTCGCGCTTAGCGTCCCGGCCGTGGACATCCTCGTCGTAGTTCTCCTGGTCATAGTCGTTGCACTCGTCTTCGACTTCACGAACGGCTTTCACGACACGGCCAACGCCATGGCCACGTCGGTGGCGACGGGCGCATTGAAACCTCGAGTCGCGGTTCTCATTTCGGCGGTGCTCAACCTGGTCGGCGCGTTCCTGTCGACGACCGTAGCGAAAACCGTATCGTCCGGAATTCTCAACGAGAATTCGAAGGGCATCCCTCACATCACAACCGTCATGATCTTCGCCGGACTCGTGGGTGCTGTCCTGTGGAATCTGGGCACCTGGTGGCTGGGCCTTCCGTCGAGCTCGACCCACGCGCTTTTCGGCGGGCTGATCGGTGCCGCCATCATCGGCTCTGGTGTCAGTGCAGTGAATTTCGGGGGAGTAATCTCCAAGATCGTTCTTCCGGCGCTGTTGTCTCCCTTCATCGCCGGCGCGGTCGCCGTGGTCGCGACCTTCGTCGCCTATCGCATCACCAGGATGGCCAGCGTGCGAGGGGCGGAGCGAGGGTTCCGTCACGCCCAGACAGTCTCAGCGTCCCTGGTTTCGCTTGCGCACGGTACTAACGATGCTCAGAAAACCATGGGCGTCATTACGTTGACCCTCATCGTGGCCGGGTATCAGGCAGCAAACACCGGGCCGCAGATCTGGGTGATTCTCGCGTGCGGTCTAGCGATCGCGCTCGGCACCTACACCGGCGGGTGGCGCATCATGCGTACCGTCGGAAAGCGCATCACGGACATCCAGTCGCCCCAGGGCTTCAGCGCGGAGACGAGCGCGGCGGCGACAATCCTGATCTCGTCAAACCTGGGCTTTCCGCTATCGACTACGCAGGTGACGTCGGGTGCCGTGGTCGGTGCCGGGCTCGGCAAGAAGCTGGCATCCATCCACTGGCCGATGGTCGGCAAGATTGCCATCGCGTGGATCATCACCCTGCCTGCAGCAGCAGTTGTTGGCGGTCTCTCGGCGTGGCTCGCCAGCTCCAGCGTCATCGGTCTTGTCGTCGTGATCGTGGCAGCCCTGGGCGGAGGAACGGCGTTCGTGCTGCTCGCCCGTCGCAAGCCCATCAACCGCAGCAACGTCAACGCAGACGAAGCGTCACGTGAACTCGCCACTTCCGACTCAAAGGAGAACTGATGCTGAAATCCGCTGCCTCGGCGCCAATCGGATTCCTTGGGGTTGACTGGGGCTCGATCGCTCTGGTTTTCGTTGTCGCGCTGGTGGCAGTCGTGGTCATCGTTTCGTTTTACTCGCTGGGACTCCGGCTGCTCGCCCACGGATCGCCAGGGGGGAGCGAGAACAACGGAGCGTTGAAAACCACACGAGACCAGCGACCGCTGGGGGCAACCGTTGGCGGTTTCGCGTGTATCGCCGTTGGGGTGCTGGGCGTGCTCTACGGCATCTACCTGGTCATTCCAGGTTTCCACTGAAGCGTCAGCTCGCAGGCAAAGCCTCAGGCCGCTAGGACGGAAGGTGCAGCGTCGGGAGTCGCGGTGGGCCCGGCGAAAACGTGGCGAGCGATCACCGTGCCTAAAGCGAGAATGGCGGCACCGATGAGAAGGACGAGCGCTGCGGGAGCCATCTGCACGCCAACGCCGTACATGGCGAGGACGAGTGAGTTCAACTCGGGTGGCTGA
>JAODAT010000043.1 GCA_025463565.1 Microbacteriaceae bacterium | reverse complement strand
TGAATCCCAGCGCGCGAACCGCGGCGGCGGAGTCACCGCCGCCGACGACGGACAGTCCCTTCACCTCGGTCAGCGCCTGGGCGACCGTCTTGGTGCCTGCAGCAAACGGCGCGAGTTCGAACACGCCCATCGGCCCGTTCCAGAACACTGTCTCGGATGCCCTGATGACGTCCGCGAAAGCCTTGGCGGTATCGGGGCCGATATCGAGTCCGAGTCCCTTGTCGCCCCACGGCGAGCCCTCGATGTCGTCGGCCGGCCGCACCTCGTGTTCCGCGTCCGCGCCGAACTTGGATGCGACCACGACATCGGTCGGCAGAACCAGGTTGACGCCGAGCTGCTTCGCACGCTCGATGTACTCCTTGACCACGTCGAGCTGGTCGGCCTCGAGCAGGCTCGCGCCCACCTTGTGGCCCTGGGCGGCGAGGAAGGTGAACAGCATGCCTCCGCCGATGAGCAGCGAGTCGACCCGCGGGAGCAGGTGGTCGATGACACCGAGCTTGTCCGACACCTTCGAACCGCCGAGAACGACCGCGTACGGCTTCTTCGGGTTCTCGGTGAGCTGGTCGAGCACGCCGAGTTCTTCGACGATCAGGCCGCCCGCTGCGCTCGGCAGCAATTCGGCGAGGTTGTAGACGCTCGCCTGCTTGCGGTGGACCACCCCGAACCCGTCGGACACCATCGCGTCGCCGAGCTCGGCGAGATCCGACGCGAACGACTCCATGGTCTCTTCATCGTCCGAGGTCTCCCCCGGGTTGAAGCGGAGATTCTCCAGCACGGCGATGTCGCCGTTGCTGAGGTGCGCGATCGCGTCGTGCGCGGACGCACCCACGGTGTCGGTCGCGAACGCCACCGGCTTCTTCATGAGCTCGCCGAGCCGTGCAGCAACCGGCGCGAGGCTGTACTTCGGGTCGGGCGTACCATCCGGCCGGCCGAGATGCGAGATCACGACGATCCGCGCTCCGGCCGACACCAGCGAGCTGAGTGTCGGCACGGAGGCGCGGATGCGTCCGTCGTCGGTGATGGTGCCGTCTTTGAGCGGCACGTTCAGGTCGCAGCGGACGATGACCGTCCTGCCTTCGAGCGAACCGAGCGAGTCGATCGTGCGAAGCGTCATGCGTTTAGAGGTGGGAGGCGACGAGCTTGGTGAGGTCGACCATGCGGTTCGAGAAACCCCACTCGTTGTCGTACCACGCCGAGATCTTGACCTGGTCGCCGAGCACCCGGGTGAGGCCGGCGTCGAAGATCGAGGAGTGCGGGTTGCCGACGATGTCGTGCGAGACGATCTCGTCTTCTGTGTACTCCAGGATTCCCTTGAGCGGGCCATCCGCCGCCGCTTTGAACGCGGCCTTGATCTCTTCGACCGTGACCGTCGACTTGGTGGTGAGCGTCAGGTCGGTGATCGAGCCGGTGGGCACGGGCACGCGCAGGGCGTAGCCGTCGAGCTTGCCGTTCAGCTCGGGAAGCACCAGGCCGATGGCCTTGGCGGCTCCGCTCGAGGTGGGGATGATGTTCAGCGCGGCAGCGCGAGCGCGGCGCAGGTCGCTGTGCGGGCCGTCCTGCAGGTTCTGGTCGGCCGTGTAGGCATGAATCGTGGTCATGAGTCCACGCTCGATGCCGAACGCGTCGTTGAACACCTTGGCGAGCGGCGCGAGGCTGTTCGTGGTGCACGAGGCGTTCGAGATGATGTTGTGGGTCGCCGGGTCGTAGCTCTTCTCGTTGACGCCGATGACGAAGGTGGCATCTTCGTTGGTCGCCGGCGCTGAGATGATGACCTTCTTGGCGCCGGCGGCGATGTGAGCCTTCGCCTTGTCGCCGTTGGTGAAGAAACCGGTCGACTCGATGACGATGTCGACGCCCAGCTCGCCCCACGGCAGGTCGGCGGGATCGCGCTGGGCGAGCACCTTGATGTGCTTGCCGTTCACGACGATGTCGTCACCCTCGATCGAGACCTCGGCGTCGAGCTTGCCGGCGATGGAGTCGTACTTGAGCAGGTGAGCGAGCGTCTTGGTGTCGGTGAGGTCATTGACCGCGACAATGTCGAGGTCTGCGCCCTGCGCGAGAGCCGCGCGGAAGTAGTTGCGGCCGATGCGGCCGAAGCCGTTGATACCGATCTTGACGGTCAAAGGTGACTCCTGATGCTGGCGGGAAAAAGGGGGGAATTGATGATGAAGCGAGGAGTGGCCGGCACCGGAGTACCGGCCACATCGCCGCTACGACAGTACCAGCAGGCCGTCGGTCTTTTCGCTCGCGGTGGTGAAGCGCTTCTGCACGTTCGCCCAGTCGACGATGTTCCAGAACGCCTTCACATAGTCCGCGCGCACGTTCTTGTAGTCGAGGTAGTACGCGTGCTCCCAGACATCCAGCATGAGCAGCGGCACGAGTCCGAGCGGCACGTTGCCCTGCTGGTCGAAGAGCTGGAAGATCGTGATGTTCTTGCCGATGCTGTCGTAGGCGAGCACGGCCCAGCCGGAACCCTGCACGCCCATTGCGACGGCTGTGAAATGGGCGACGAACTTGTCGAACGAGCCGAACTGGTCGTCGATCGCGGAGGCGAGTTCGCCGGTCGGCTTGTCGCCGCCGTCCGGGGACATGTTGGTCCAGAAGATCGAGTGGTTGACGTGACCACCGAGGTTGAACGCCAGGTCTTTCTCAAGCTTGTTCACGTTGGCGAGATCGCCCGCCTCGCGCGCTGCGGCGAGACCGGCGAGGGCCGCGTTCGCACCCGTCACATAGGCCTGGTGGTGCTTGGAGTGGTGGAGCTCCATGATCGTTCCGCTAATGCTCGGAGCCAGTGCCCCGTAGTCGTATCCGAGTTCGGGAAGGGTGTACTCAGCCATTATTCGATCTCCTTGTCAGTCGTCCGGCGAGACCCGTCATGGCGCCATCGAGCCGGTCGGTTTTAACCTTACTCGGGTCAACCGAGCGGTTCAGTTAATGCTTCCCCGACGTTCAGAGAGCGTTCAGGCGTCTTCGTAGTCCGGGGGCAGGTTCGCGTCCGTGCCGGGGATTCCGAGGTCTACGGCGCGCTTGTCCGCCATCGCCAGAAGGCGGCGGATGCGACCGGCCACGGCATCCTTCGTCATGGGCGGATCCGCGTGGTGGCCCAGCTCGTCGAGGCTCGAGTCACGGAAGCGCAGCCGCAGGTCGCCGGCGTAGCGCAGGTGCTCCGGTACCTGCCCGTCGAGGATCTCGAGAGCCCGCTCGACCCTGGCGCAGGCCGCAACGGCCGCCTGGGCGGAGCGGCGCAGGTTCGCGTCATCGAAGTTGACGAGCCGGTTGGCCGTGGCCCGCACCTCACGGCGCTGGCGCAGCTCTTCCCAGTTGAGAACGGTGGAATTGGCGCCCATGTGCACGAGCATCGCGCTGATGGCCTCGCCATCGCGAATGACGACCCGGTGCACGCCGCGCACCTCACGCGCCTTCGCGGAGATCTTCAGGCGCCCGGCCGCGCCGACGAGCGCCATCGCCGACTCGTTACCTGGGCAGGTGATCTCGAGCGCGGCGGAACGGCCGGGGTCGGTGAGTGAGCCGTGGGCGAGGAACGCTCCACGCCAGACAGCGGCCAGTTCCTCTTTGCTGCCGGTGGTGAGTTTGTTGGGAAGGCCACGGATCGGGCGTCTACGAGCGTCCAGGAGCCCGGTCTGTCTTGCCAGCGTTTCGCCGCCGTCGAGCACGCGAACCAGGTAGTGGCTGGTGCGCCGCAACCCAGAGGCGGAGATGACGGAGATCTCGCTTTTCACGCCGTAAAGTTCCGCGAGATCTTTGCGCACGCGACGAGCCAGTTGTGCCGTGTCGAGCTCCGACTCCACAGCGATTCGGCCCGAGATAAGGTGCAGGCCTCCGGAGAAACGAAGGATGGTCGCCAGCTCAGCGGCACGCACCGTCGTCTTGCTCACTTCGATGCGAGCCAGCTCGTCCTTGACGTCGGCGGTGAGAGCCAATCGGAGACTTCCTTCTGTCGTGGTATCGGGTTGAGGGTGCACTGTCGCTTACTCACGGCCGAGGTCGCGGTGTCGCACGTTCACGCCGACACCCGGCTGCTCTCGCAGCGCTGCGGCCAGGCGTTCGACGACTGCCACGGATCGATGCTTCCCCCCGGTGCATCCAATGGCGATCGTAGCGTGTCTCTTGTTCTCGCGCTGGTACCCGGCGAGCACGGGGGCCAGCGCATGAGCGTAGCTCTCCACGAATTCGGACGCGCCCTCCTGGGCGAAGACGAAGTCGCTGACCTCCTGGTCGAGACCGGTGTGCGCGCGCAACTCCGGCACCCAGAACGGGTTCGGCAGAAAGCGCATGTCGGCAACCATATCCGCGTCGGCGGGGAGACCGTACTTGAAACCGAAGCTCATGAGAGTGACCTGCACGCCGGGCGTCTCAGCATCGGCGAAGAGGTCGGAGATCTTGGTGGCGAGTTGGTGGATGTTGAGGTCGGAGGTGTCGACGATCATGTCGCTCGCCTCGCGCATCGACAGCATCCGCTGCCGCTCGGCCCCGATGCCGTCGAGCAACGTGCCATCACCCTGCAGCGGATGCGGACGTCGCACCTGCTCGAAGCGGCGCACCAGCTCGGCATCGGTGGCTTCGAGGAAGAGCACGCGAACCGGCGTGTTCTCGCGCAATGACTCGATGATCTCTTCGAGGTCGGCGAAGAGCTGGCCACCTCGCACGTCGACGACGGCGGCGATCTTCGGCAGCGTGTTGCCGGCCCGTTCAGCGAGATCCACGAGCGGCCGGATCATCTGTGGCGGCAGGTTGTCGACGACATACCAGCCGAGGTCTTCGAGCGCGTTGCCCACGGTGGACCTGCCGGCGCCGGACATGCCGGTGACGATCAGCACCTCCTGGCTGAGGCTGTCGCTCATGGCTGCATCACTTTTCCAGTCTCGGGTGTGTCAAGCCTAGTTGCACCTCGCTAGCGGCGCAGAGCCTCGAAGATCACCTGGGCGAGGGTGGGGCCGACCCCGCGCACCTCGGAGATCGCCGTCGGCTCGGCAGCTCTCAGCTGAGTGACGGACCCGAAATGGCGCAGCAGTTCTTTCACCCGTGCCGGACCGAGCCCGGGGATCTCCCCCAGCACCGACGCGACGTCTTTCTTGCGCTTCTGGCGCTGGAACGTGATGGCGAAGCGATGGGCTTCGTCGCGGATGCGCTGGATCATGAACAGCGCGTCGCTGTTGCGAGGCAGGATGACCGGATAGTCCGAGTCGGGCAGCCAGATCTCCTCGAGTCGCTTGGCGATCCCCGCGAGCTGGATGTCGTGGATACCCGCTGCCTCCAGCGCCCGCTTCGCTGCCGCGACCTGTGGTTGGCCGCCGTCCACGATGAGCAGGTTGGGCCGGTACGCGAATTTCTGGCGTTTTTCGGTCCCTGGGCTTGTCGAAGGGTCTTCCGCTTCGACGAGCTCAGCGACCGTGTCTTGGTCTTCGGCGATGTACGCGAGCCGTCGGGTCAGCGTCTGGTAGATCGACTCGGTGTCATCGGTCGAGTCGGGAATGCTGAAGCGCCGGTATTGGTCTTTGCGCGGCAATCCGTCCTCGAACACCACCATGGACGCGACGATGTTCGTGCCGCTGAGGTGAGAGACGTCGTAGCACTCCATGCGCAGCGGTGCCTCCGGCATGCCGAGGGCCTCCTGGATGTCCGCGAGAGCCTGCGAGCGGGCCACGAAGTCGCCACTGCGCCTGGTCTTGTACAGCACGAGCGCGCTCTGCGCGTTCGTGGCGACCGTCTGGGCCAGGGCAGCGAGGTCGCCGCGCTGCGCGACCCGGAGCACGACCTTGCCCGTTGCCTGGCGGCCGGCGCGCAGGTTCGTGAGCCACAGTTCGAGCTCTGCCGCGTCATCCGGAAGCTCCGGAACCACCACGAGTTTCGCCGGCGCCTCGCCGGCGCTGGCCGAAGAGGTACTGGTGGACGGGTCTTCATAGGCGTTCTGCACGACAGTGTCGACGAGCTCTGCGAGGGTGAGGTCGAGTTCCTTGTCGACCACCCAGCTGCGAACGCCTCGGATGCGGCCGCCCCGCACCGTGAACTGCTGCACAGCTGCCGCGAGTTCGTCGTGGGCGACACCGAAGATGTCGGCATCGACGTCTTCCGCCAGGACGACCGTGCTCTTGGAGAGCGCCGTCTCGAGTGCCCCGAGCTGGTCGCGGTAGCGCGCTGCGGCCTCATAGTCCTGCTGCTCGGAGGCGGCCATCATGCGCTTGCGCAGTTCACCGATGTATTTCGAATCGTTGCCTCCCATGAAGGAGGCGAAATCGAGAGCGATCGACTTGTGCTCGGCCTTGCCGATGCGCCCGACGCAGGGGGCGGCGCACTTGCCGATATCCCCCAGCAGGCATGGTCGGCCGGTCTGTTCCGCGCGCTTGTAGGTGGCGTCCGAGCAGCTGCGCATGGGGAACGCCTTCAGCATCTGGTCGACCGTCTCGCGGATCGCCCAGACCCGCGTGTACGGTCCGAAGTACCGCGCGCCCTTCAGGGAGCGGTTGCGCGTCACGAGCACGCGCGGCACGTCTTCCCCGAGCGTGATCGCGAGGTAGGGGTACGACTTGTCGTCTTTGAACTGCACGTTGAAGGGCGGGTCGAACTCGTTGATCCAGGTGAACTCGAGGGAGAGCGCCTCGAATTCGGTGCCGACGACCGTCCACTCAACCGAGGCGGCGGTCAGCACCATCCGCCGCGTGCGCTGGTGGAGGCTGGCCAGCGGTGCGAAGTAGTTGCTGAGGCGGGCACGGAGGTTCTTCGCCTTGCCCACATAGAGCACGCGGCCCTTCGCGTCGCGGAAGCGGTACACGCCCGGTTGCTGCGGGATCTCGCCCGCTTTCGGGCGCCAGCTGACAGTGTCGACCATGGGCCGTTACGCGCTGGCCAAAGCTTTCGGCGACATCTGGGCCCTGTTACTCGCCAGGATCTCCTTGAGGAAGATGCCGGTGAAGCTCTCTCCGACGGTTGCCAGGTGCTCGGGTGTTCCCACCGCAAGAACCTCTCCCCCGCCCGCGCCGCCCTCGGGGCCGAGCTCGATCAGCCAGTCGGCCGACTTGATCACGTCGAGGTTGTGCTCGATCACGATCACCGTGTTGCCCTTGTCGACGAGTCCGTTGAGCACCAGCAGCAGCTTGCGAACGTCTTCGAAATGCAGTCCGGTGGTCGGTTCATCGAGCACGTAGATGCTGCGCCCCAGTGAACGCCTCTGCAGCTCGGTGGCGAGCTTCACGCGCTGCGCCTCACCGCCGGAGAGCGTGGTCGCGCTCTGGCCGAGCCGCACGTAGCCGAGACCGACATCGACGAGCGTGTTCAGAAAGCGGCTGATCGATGAGATGGCCTCGAAGAATTCGGCTGCCTCGCTGATCGGCATGTCGAGCACTTCGGCGATGTTCTTGCCCTTGTAGTGCACCCCGAGCGTCTCCCGGTTGTAGCGAGCGCCGTTGCACACCTCGCACACCACGTAGACGTCGGGCAGGAAGTTCATCTCGATCTTGATGGTGCCGTCACCCGCGCAGTTCTCGCAGCGACCGCCCTTCACGTTGAAGCTGAAGCGCCCGGGCAGATACCCGCGCGACTTCGCCTCGATGGTCTCCGCGAACAGGTTGCGGATCTTGTCGAACACGCCCGTGTAGGTGGCCGGGTTGGATCGCGGGGTGCGGCCGATCGGCGCCTGGTCGACGTGCACGACCTTGTCGAGGTTGTCGAGCCCGGTGATCCTGGTGTGCTTGCCGGGGATCTGCCGGGCTCCGTTGAGCTCGTTCGCCAGCACCTTGTACAGGATGTCGTTGATGAGCGACGACTTGCCCGAGCCGCTCACGCCGGTGACGGCCGTGAGGGTGCCGAGCGGGAAGTCGACAGTGACGTCTTTCAGGTTGTTGGCGCGTGCGCCTTCAACCCGGAGCATCCGCTTCTTGTCGATCGCGCGGCGTTTGTCGGGGATGTCGATGGCTTTGCGCCCGGACAGGTAGTCGCCGGTGATCGATCGACGATTGTCGAGCAGGTCTTCGTACGAGCCGG
>JAODAT010000003.1 GCA_025463565.1 Microbacteriaceae bacterium | reverse complement strand
GGGCAACTCAACTCCACGCGGGCTCTCCGCTCGCGCGAGACCTCGATGCCGGTTGCCGGCCCATCGGTGTCGTACGACGATTTCGAGCCAGCTGTCCTCGCCTTTCTCTCGGAAGGCAGGAGGAACGAGGTATGAACAAGGTGGTCGGGTCGGCGGGCGAGGCAGTGCTGGACATCCCGGATGGCGCGACGCTCGCGGTCGGCGGGTTCGGGTTGTGCGGTGTCCCTTCCGTGCTCATCAACGCCCTGTTGAACGCGGGCACGACCGACCTCGAAGTGGTCTCGAACAACGGCGGCGCCGACGACTGGGGGCTCGGACTGTTGCTTTCGGCCAAGCGGATTCGACGGATGATTTCGTCATTCCTCGGCGACAACAAGGAGTTCGCGCGGCAGTACCTCTCGGGCGAGCTCGAGGTCGAACTCACTCCACAGGGCACGCTGGCCGAACGGATGCGTGCGGGTGGAGCCGGCATCGCCGGGTTCTTCACCGCGACGGGAGTCGGCACGATGGTCGCGGACGGTGGGCTGCCGTGGCGGTTCGACGAGCACGCCAACGTGGTCACGAAGTCGGCGCCCAAGCAGACCCAGATGTTCCAGACCCGGCGCGGGATTGAGGAGTTCGTTCTCGAGGAGGCAATCGTGGCCGACTTCGGACTGGTGCGTGCCTGGAAGGGCGACCGCCACGGCAACCTCGTCTACCGGTCCTCCGCACGCAATTTCAATCCACTCGCGGCCATGTGCGGGCAGGTCACGATTGCGGAGGTCGAGAAGCTGGTGGAGCCTGGCGAATTGAACCCCAACCACATCCACACCCCCGGCGTATTCGTGCACCGGGTGGTAGAGCTCACACCGGAGCAGGCGAAGGACAAGCGGATCGAGCGCAGAACCACACGACGAGGGATCGCCTGAGATGCCCTGGTCCCGTGATGAGATGGCGGCGCGTGCTGCCCGTGAATTGACCGACGGTCAGTACGTGAACCTGGGGGTGGGGTTGCCGACAATCGTCCCGAACTATGTCCAGGATGACGTCGAGCTCGTCCTGCAGTCCGAGAACGGAATCCTCGGCTTCGGTGCGTACCCGTTCGAGGGCGAGGAGGATGCCGATCTCGTCAACGCCAGCAAGGAAACTGTGACGCTGCAGCAGGGCGCGTCGTTCTTCGACTCCGCCACGTCGTTCGCAATGATTCGCAGCGGCAAGATCGATGTCGCGATCCTTGGAGCGATGCAGGTCTCCCGCGCTGGTGACATCGCCAACTGGATGGTGCCCGGCAAGCTGGTCAAGGGCATGGGCGGGGCGATGGACCTGGCCAGAGGCGCGAAGAAGGTCATCGCGCTGATGACCCATGTCGCCAAGGACGGTTCGTTCAAGATCGTCGAGGAATGCACTGTGCCGTACTCGGGCCGCGGTGTGGTCAAGCGGATCATCACCGATCTCTGCGTGCTCGACGTGGGACCTGACGGACTGACACTCGTCGAGCTCGCACCCGGCGTCACAGAGGATGAGGTTCGCGCTAAGACGGAGCCGAGGCTGGCCTAGACCATGCCGAATTCCTTCAGTCGCCTCTCGTCGTTTCGACGCAGCCTGCGACTCGGCGACCGGCAATCGCTCGCCGGGATGGCAGCCGTGGTGGTGATCCTGCACGTCGTCGGAGTGGTGATGTTGCTCACGCTGGATCGCTCCGTATTCACCATCGGGGTCGGACTTCTCGTCTATACGTTCGGCCTGCGCCACGCCTTCGACGCCGACCATATTGCTGCCGTCGATAACACGACACGCAAGCTGATGACGGAGGCCGAGAACCTCGGCAATGGGCGGCGACCACTGTCGGTGGGATTCTGGTTCGCGCTGGGTCACTCCACGGTCGTGTTCGCGCTGTGCCTGCTCCTGTCGATGGGCGTCAAGGCGCTGGCAGGACAGATCGAGAATGGCAACTCGATCCTGCACTCGGTGACCGGCATTGTCGGTCCGTCTGTCTCGGGCGTGTTCCTCTACGTCCTGGGCGCGCTCAACCTGGTAGTCCTGATCGGGATTGTTCGAGTGTTCGGGAAGATGCGCGCCGGATCGTTCGACGAGGCCGAGCTGGAGACCCAACTTCAGAAGCGCGGCTTCATGAATCGATTCGTGGGCGGCCTGACGAAGTCCGTGCGCAAGCCGTGGCACATCTACCCCATCGGGGTGCTGTTCGGGCTCGGCTTCGATACGGCAACAGAGGTCGGACTGCTCGTTGTGGCAGGCGGGGCCGCCACCGTCGGCCTTCCGTTCTACGCGATCCTGGTGCTTCCGATCCTCTTCGCGGCCGGCATGTGCCTGATGGACACGATCGACGGGATCGTGATGAACCTGGCCTACGGCTGGGCCTACGCCAGGCCGGTGCGGAAGGTCTTCTACAACATCAGCGTGACGTCGATCTCGGTCGCCGTGGCGCTGGTCATCGGAACGTTCGAGCTGGTCGGCGTGATCGTCGGCCAGACGGGCGAGACCCGCGGACCTCTCGCCGCTATTGCGAACATTCCCCTGGACTACGCCGGATACGGAATTGCAGCGCTTTTCGTGCTGTCGTGGTTGGTCTCTCTCGCGATCTGGCGCTTCGGCAAGATCGAGGAACGCTGGACGGCGCGGGTAAGGCTCTAGCTGTAGTCGGCTAGCCTCGCAAGGTGAATGAGCAGCCGGAACCCAGCGTGGAACTGACGACGCACGGCGTCGGTCCGTGGGTCGGCAACCTTCCGACCGAGGACTTCTACGATCCCGACCTGCTTGCCGCCGGCGACACACGCAACGTCAACGACCGCTACCGCTACTGGAAGCTGGAGGCGATCGTCGCCGATCTCGACCTGCGGAGGCATCCGTTCCACGTCGCCATCGAGAACTGGCAGCACGACATGAACATCGGGTCGATCGTGCGCAGTGCCAACGCGTTCGCCGCCGACACAGTGCACATCATCGGTCGCAAGCGCTGGAACAAGCGTGGCGCGATGGTGACCGACCGCTACCAGCACGTGAGGTACCACGCCGACGTCGAGTCGTTCGCGACCTGGGCAGCGGATGCCGCGCTGCCGGTGATCGCGATCGACAACGTGCCAGGGTCGGTACCGATCGAGACCTTCGCCTTCCCGAAGAAGTGCGTGCTGCTCTTCGGCCAGGAGGGGCCCGGCCTGAGCCCCGAAGCGCTGGCCGCGGCATCCGCGATCGTCGAGATCACCCAGTACGGCAGCACCCGCAGCATCAATGCGTCGGCGGCCGCCGCAGTTGCAATGCACTCGTGGATTCTGTATCACACTGTCGGCTAATTCTCGAATTGCAGAGCTCCCCCCATCGGCGGGGCACCCGTATTGGAGCTTATCTAGGGCGTTGGTATATCGGTACCGTGTGAGGGCGGTCGGCTCCTAGCGACCGCTCACAGCATGGGGGATTTGTCCACTTGTCGTACCCGAAGATTTCCGCGCGCCATCGCGCGCTCACATTCTCGGCCACTCGCCGCCTACCGCGAGTGCTTGCCGGAATTGTCAGCGGCGCCCTCGTCGCGGCCGCCCTGGTCGTCGGGCTCGGCGGCACCGTGGCCAGCGCAACCTCCATCATCAATCTGAGCGCGCCCTCGGACGCAAGCATCCTCGCTGGCCAGCAGGCCAAAGTTACACTGAAGGCGTCCAACCCGGGCACCGCCGCGAGCGACAACCTCTATAACCTCTCGTACTCGTACGAGCTGCCCGAATACGTGACGTACAACTCGGGCAGCACCGCGCCCGACACCGTCGGTGAGCCGACGATCGTCACCATCACGGATGTCCCGGCACAGGTGGGCCCGCCCGCCGTTGCCGCGATCACCCACCAGGTGCTCATCTGGTCCAACGCCTCGGACCTGCCGTACGGCGACAGCGCTTCCTTCACCTTCAGGGTCACCGCCGACCCGACGAAGTTTCCGGTCGGCGCGACACTCGCCGGAACCGCCGCGAACGCCTACGCGAACGCCGACCCGCGCATGCTCCCGAAGTTCTCGTCGACCACCGGCCTGATTTCGAGCGGCTACACCGCATCCGGTACCGCAACGCCGGCGACCACGGCCGTCGCGGCGATCAAGCTGACCAAGTCGGAGCCGAGCCCGGAAACGGAGCTCATGCGCGGTGTGCACGACCAGACCACCGTTTATACCCTCACGGCGACCAACACGAACCAGGCGGCCACCAACACCGTCATCATCACCGACGAGATTCCGGCACAGCTGGAATTTCTCGGGTGTGGTGGCATGGACAACAGCGCCTTCCGCACTGCGGAATACCCGGGCTCCGGCACCCTCAGCGGCACCCCGAACCCCGGCGTCAACTGTCTGGCACCGGCATCGGTGACGACCGTGCAAAACCCTGGTTCGCTCACGGGCGTGTTCACCCAGGTGACGTGGAGCATCGGCAACCTGGCCGCTAACCAGACGGTTGTCATCACCTATGCGGCGGGAATCCCGCTGAAAGAAAACACCATGAGCTGGGATAGCTCGGCGGGAGCCGGTCACGGTACGACGCCGGCGACCACCGGCGCGCAGGGGTCCAACCTCGACAACAACAACGGCTCTCTCACGCGCCAGATCGCGTCGGGCTCGACCCTCACCAACACGGCGTCGGCGGCCGGCGATTACCAGGGTGCCGTGAAGTCGGGCACGTCGTCGCACGTGACATCGTCGACCACCTTCACCAACAAGATCATGGATCTCTCGATCGTCAAGACCGAGAGCACCATCACCTTTAATGCTGGTCACACGGTCAATTTCTCACTCCTGCTTCGCGCGAGCGAGTACGAGGACGACCGTGCGATGACCATCGTCGACACGATCCCGAACGGGCTCTGCCCACTGATCCCGGCCGGCATCACGCCACAGATCGATGCCGGTGCAGACAACCCGGCCGAGTGCCAGACGGTGGGCACGGTCGACAACGCGACCATCCAGTCGGTCGAGGCGAAGTCGGATGGCACCTGGATCGTCACCATGACGCCTGACCTCAGTGGCACGGTGCTCACGCACAACGACGACCTGACCATCACGTACACGGCCTTCATGCGCACCAATTACCAGGGGTCGACCACCGCGCCGACAGCCGCAGGCGACACCTTCCAGAACAAGGTCATCATCGACGGCACCTCATCGTCGATCACCGACACGGCGCCGACCGACCAGGCCGTGCACGATGACTCGGCGGCCACCCTCGGCTCATCTGCGCCCACCATCCAGAAGCTGATCCTGCCGCGACCGGCGGCATCCGGCTCGGCCGTGGACTGCTCGACGGCGACAGGCTACATCGACAACCACACCTATCCGCTCACCGGCACCCTGCCGGTGTACCAGCTGGGCGACAAGATCTGCTTCGAGTTGATCGTCGACTACTCGACCTCGACCCTCACCCGCAACTCGCAGGTGCAGGACTTCGTTCCTACCGGCACGACGTACCAGGGCTACTCGGTCGCCGCATCCAGCACGGTGCCTGCCGGACAGGTCTCGGCACCGGACATCACCGACCCGAACTCGCCGATCTTCTCGATCGGCGCCACCCAGCCGGGCGACAGCTCGGGCGATCTCTTCGTCGCCAAGGGTGCAGTGCTCACCATGTTCGTGAGCGCTGTCGTCACGTCGACCTCGCCGAACACCACGGTCGACATCACCGCGAACCTGATGAAGTACCGCCAGGAGTCCACGGCTAACACCGTTCTCGCCCTCCGTTACGCGGCCAATTACGGCATCGCTCCCGCGCCCACCGTGTCGCTCAACAAGACGGCGACGCTGAAGAACGGCGCTGCCGTCACCGGCAACTCCGACAACGTGCTGGTCAAGGAAGGTGACACTCTCACTTCCGCGATCACGGTAACGAACACCGGCACCTCGGTCATCGGCAACGACTTCGCGATCGACAACGTGGTGATCTGGGATGGGCTGCCCGCCGGCATCACCTGTGCGAACTTCGACTCGGCCAGCAACAGTGGCGCGTGCACCAACCCGGATGACCCCCTGCATCCGGTGCTCGCAGACACCACGGTGTCGACCATCGTCTGGACGCTCCCCGCGACCGTCCTGGCAGCCCAGAACGAGCAGGTGACGTACACCCTGCACATCGCGGCCGGCACCAGCGTCTCGCGAAGCTTCACCAACACCGCGTCGGTCGTCGACTTCCAGTCGATCAACAGCAACGGCGGCCAGACCGACTACTACCCACTCGGTTCACTGAACCCCGCCCACAACACCGACGGCAACACGACCAAGGCCGACGACACGGCGAAGTTCTTCCTCACGGATGTCTCGGTCACCAAGACCGCGTCACCGGAGATCACCGAGACCAACAAGTCGGCATCCCAGGTAGTTAACGGCGAAAAGGTCGACTTCACCTACTCGGCCACCGTGCCCGCCCACTCGACCGTCTACAACGGCAAGCTCACCGACACGATGCCCACCGGCCTGTCGATCCCGGCTGGGGCCACCATCACCGCGAACCTTGCAGGAACGGTGTACACCATCGGCTCCATGCCGACCGGGTGGACCCTCGGCACCGACGGCAAGCTCACCTTCCCGACCGCGCTCGACAACACCTCGGGCACGGATGCCGTCTACAGCGTGACGATCCTGGGCGCGCTGGTCAGCCCCAGCGTCGCCACCGGCGGCCTGACCAACACCGGTAAGTTCGACAGCACGACCACGTCGGATCCGTCCAGTACCCCCATCACCACCCGTTCCGGAGCGGCGACCGTTACCGTCGTGGCCCCGAACCCTACTTTCACCAAGACGGTCTCGCCGACCACCGCAAGTGCCGGCCAGACGGTCACGTACACGCTCGTCGCTGGCAACGCGGTCGGCGCGCCCGCCGCCTGGGACGGTGTCATCACCGACTGTCTCCCGGCGGGAATCGCGTTCGCGGCGTTCCTGAGCGCGCCGTCCGGCACCACCACGGCGAGCGCCCCCGGCGATGGCACTCCGGCCACGGGAAACTGCGCCTCCGGCTCCACCTACCTGACCTGGACGCTGCCGGCCACCACCGGCATCCTCTCCACCGCCACGGTGACGATCACCTTCAGCGCTACTGTCGCGACGAGTGCTGCCGGCCTTCACACCTACAGCAACACCGCGCTACTGACCGCTTCCAGCCTCAACGATGGCGCGAACAACAGCGCCAACGAGAAGGTCGTCACCAAGACCTCGAGCGCTGCGGTAGTTACGGTCAACGGCGCGACCGTCGCCAAGACGATCACCTCGGCTACGCCCACCGTGATCGGATCGACCGTCAACTACCAGGCGGTCGTCACGCTTCCGGCCAACGTCAACTTCTACAACGCGGCCATCATCGATACCTTGCCGGCGACCTCCGGGGCAGTGCAGTACGTCGCGAACTCCGCGGCGATCACCTGTGTGACGGCGGAGACCACCCCGGGAGACTGCGCCGAGAACACGGACCTTCCTGGCCACGCGACCGGATACGCCCTGTCGTCCTTCCCGACCACGGGCACCGTGACCAAGATCGGCTGGCTGCTGGGCAGCATCCCGTCGCAGACCTACGTCCGCACGGTGACGGTCACCTACTCGGTGGTCGTCCAGGACTTCGCGGGCGCCGCCCGCGGTAACACCGAGACCAACTCGGCGACCCTGAGCTGGACCGACCAGAGTGCAAGCGCTCCTACCAACGCGGGCTCTGCTTTTGCGCATAGCGCTACCGCCTCTCCGGCGAGCTTCACGCTGCAGGCTCCGAACGTGATCGTGGCGAAGACGGTTAACAACGCGGCATCGCTCAGCGCGGCGCCGGGATCGACCTTCACCTACCGGATCGTCGCCTCGAACGACAACAACACGAACGGCGCGATCGCGTACGACACCGTGGTCACCGACACGATTCCGACCGGGATCGTCGTCGACCGCTCGTCGATCAGCGGCACCTTCACGGCCAGTCCTGCCTCCGGTGTGGTCACCTCGATCACCTGGCAGGTGGGCACCATCGCGAAGAACGCGTCAGCCACCACGCTGAGCTACAACGCGACCCTCGCCGACTCGACGACCCTCACCACGAGCACGCTGAACAACAGCGCCGTCGCCTCGAGCTACAAGAGCCTCGAAGGGGCAGGGCACACGTACGGACCGAGCGTCGCCTCCGTGGCTGCAGTGACCCCGTCGTTCCCGAAGGTCACCCTAGGCAAGTCCATCACCAGCGGTTCGACGACCGCGTACGTGGGGAGCCCGCTCACCTATGCGCTCACGATGACGAACTCGAGTGCTGCCGGGACCGGTACGGCGACCAGCGTCACGCCCACCGACGTCCTGCCGGCAAACTGGATCCTGGTGGGAACGCCCACGATCACCACGACCACAGCAGGCGTAACTACATCACCGTCGTCGTTCCTGACCACGTCGTCCGCCATCGCGTCCGGTGTGCAGACCCTGGTCTGGTCGGCCATCACGGGCGTCCTTCCCGGCCAGGTCATCACCATCAGCTACCAGGCCCAGCCCACGTCTGCGGCGACCACCAGCCCGGGTGCCGGCTCGAGCATCCTGCACACCAACACGTTCACCGCGGTGACCACCGACCCGACCGGTGCGACGCACTACTCGGGACCGACGGCCTTCACGACGAACCAGGCGACCGCGAGCGCCCACATCGACAAGGCAGACCTCTCAATCACCAAAGCGGCGGGCGGAGCGCTTGTGGCTGGCCAGACCACAACCAACGCGTGGACCCTGACGGTCAAGGACAGCAGCACGTCGGACACGGCTGTCGGACCGTTCACGGTCACCGATACCCCGACCCTGCCGACCGGCCTGACCATCAACTCGGCCTCGGGAACGGGATGGTCGTGCACGACCTCCGGATCCGACGGTTCGTTCACCTGCTCGCGGTCGAACGCGAACGACACCCTGGCGGCCAACGCCACCTTCCCGGTGATCAATATCTCCGTCAGCGTGGCGGCGGACGTCGCCTCGGCGACGAGCGCCGACAACACGGCGACCGTCTCGGCAACGACCTTCGACCCGACCACCAACAACAACACCTCATCGAAGACCATCTCGGTGACCACCTCGGCCGACCTTGCGATCACCAAGACGGCGAACGGCACGTTCACGGCAGGCGGAACCGCCAGCTGGACCCTCGGTGTGCAGAACCTGGGCAGCTCCATCGCCCGCTACCCGATCACCGTCGTCGACACGCTGCCGACCTCGGGCATCGACACGACCACGGCGGTCGGCACCGGCACGGACTGGAGCTGCACTACAGGCGTGCTCACCATCACCTGCACATACAACGGCCCGGGTGGTGTCGGCAGCGGCCTCGCGATCGGCTCGACGCCCGCCATCACCGTGACGGCGGCCATCCCGTCGAACGTGACCGCCACGATCTCCAACAGTGCGACGGTTTCGAGCCCCACCACCGATCCGGTGTCGAGCAACAACTCGTCGAACACGACCACCCTCGTCTCGTCGAGCACCTCGCTGAGCACCACCAAGACGCTGGTCACCAGCCCGTTCGTCGCCGGCATGCCGGTAACGTACGAACTGGTCGTGACCAACAACGGGACTCCGGATGCCCGCACGGTGGTCATCAATGACCCGCTGCCCGCCGGGCTCACTTACAGCTCCTTCAGCAGTGTCGCCGGTGCCTGGACCTGCTCGGACAACGGCACCGGTGGCGTCTCGAACGCGCACTGCACGCTCTCCGGCAACCTTCAGGGCACCGGCGGAACCAATGTCGCCACGGTGCGCATCACGGCCGCGACCTCGCCGTCGCTGACCGGAGGCGTGCTGAACACCGCGACGGTCGGCTGGGCCAACTCGGGTACCGCACAGGGTTCGAGCAACGGCACGACCAGCGCCAAGGCCGACCTGCAGCTCACCAAGACGCACCCGACCGGGGCAGTCCTCGCCGGCAACGATGTCACCTACACGCTCTCCGTGCACAACGCGGGTCCGTCGGATTCGCCGGTCGGCGTGACCGTGAAGGACACCCTGCCCGCCGGGCTCACCTACGGCACCGTCTCAGGCACCGGCTGGAGCTGTGCAGCACCCGTCGGCCAGCTGGTCACCTGCACGAGCACGGCCATCATCGCAAACGGTGCAACGGCGAACGACATCCAGGTAGTCGCGCACATCCCTTCGAGCGGCGGGCCTGCCACCTACACGAACGCGGCCGACGTTACCGGCGTGATCGACGATCCTGACTCGTCGAACAACCACGCAGACGACCCGACCGTTGTCACGGACAGCGCCATCCTGTCGATCACCAAGGTGGTTGCGGGCGGTGCAACGACCTGGGTGGCGGGCACGGACATCACCTACACGGTCTCCGTTACGAACAGCGGTCCGTCGGATGCCGGCACGGTCTCCGTGACGGACACCCTTCCGAGCGGCCTCTCGATGGTCTCCATCTCGAGTGCCGATGTCGCGTGGGCGTGCTCCAACACGACATTCGCCTGCACCCGCCCCGCCATGGCCCCCAGCACCTCGACGATCACCGTCGTCGCGCATATCGCTGCCAGTGTCGCCCAGGGCACCCTGAAGACGAACACCGCGACCGTGCAGTGGACAGACAGTCGCCCAACACCCAACACGGCGACCGCCACCGCGGACGTGACGGTTCAGGCGCACGACGACCTGAAGATCGTGAAGACCCCGGCTACGCAGAGCGTCAACGCCGGTGACGACGCGACGTTCACTCTGGCGGTCTCCAACCTGGGCACGTCGGACGCGGTCGGCCCTGTCACGATCACCGACATCCTTCCGATCGGCATCCGCTACTCGTCGAACAGCTTCGGCTGGACGTGCACTCCGGTGGCCGGACCTTCGACCGCGACACAGGAGGTCGACTGCGCGCTCGGTGACGGCACCGTCGGAGTCTCGGCGGGCGGCTCGGCTCTCTCGCTGGTGATGGTGACCACCACCGACCCGATGCTCGGCTCGGTCACGCTCACCAACGCGGCGTCGACAACGAGCCCGACCACCGATTCCGTTCCCGGAAACAACTCGGCCACGGCGACGGTCACTTTCGGCCAGAGCGCGGAACTGTCCATCACGAAGACCCACGTCGGCCACGGCGTGATCGGCACGAACATGACGTTCACGATCACCGTCAGCAACGCCGGCCCGTCGGTCGCGCAGAACGTCGTGGTGACGGACACGCTTCACAACGGGCTCACCTGGGTGGGCTTCGCGGGGTCGGACCCGGCATGGGCCTGCACGCCGGGAACGGTCGACATCGTGACCGGCAACACGCCGGTGACCTGTGACCTGACCGGAATGGTCGCGGCCGGCAGCTCGGCACCGACACTGCTCGTGCAGGCCGAGGTGACCTCAGTCGGCTACCCGACTGTCGACAACCACGCGTCTGTCGCCTCAAGTACGCCGGATCCGGACAGCACGAACAACGCGGTGATCGACCCGGTGACGGTCGACCCGCAGGTGAACCTGTCCATCACGAAGACCCACATCGGGCAGCTCGTGGTCGGCCAGAATTCCGACTATCTCATCACCGTGAGCAACGCGGGTCCGACCGAGGACCCGAGCGGATTCACTGTCGTCGACACCATGCCCACCGGGCTCACCTACGTGAGCTTCGCCGGCACTGGTGTCACCTGCGCCGAGGTCTCAGGAACGGTCACCTGCGCGTTCACGGGCACGCTCGCAACGGGCGCGTCACGCAGCGTGACACTGACAACGGCAGTCGACCAGGCCGCGTTCCCGAGAGTGGTGAACTCGGCGACAGTCTCCACAGTGGCCTACAACCTCGGCACACTCGCGCTGACCGATTCCGATACAGCCCCGGTAGACCCGAAGGTGCTGGCCTTCACCGGAAGCCAGGTGAGCTTCCTCCTGTGGGGCATCCTCATCCTGTCCGCCCTGATCACCGGATTCGCCCTGTTCCTCATCGGACGCCGGCGCCGGCAGGTTCGCTAGCTGGATGGCCGTCAGCCGGCGATGGCTGATGGCCGCAGCTCGCGCAGCGTGCGGAACCTGCCCTGCCGGCGTGCTCCGAGGAAGGCGACGACCAGCGATCCCGCCAGCCAGAGCAGCAGCGGCAGCACGGCTCCCCAGAAGTTGCTCCCCAGCCCGCCGTACATGAGCTGACGCATGCCGTCGACGGCATGACTCATCGGCAGCACCTCGTGCAGGGCACGCAACGGCCCGGGGAGGGTCTGCCAGGGGAACGTTCCGCCGGCCACGACCAACTGCACCACCATGAAGATGAGCGCGAGAAATTGCCCAACGCTGCCGAGCAGCACGTTGAGTGCGAGCACGATGGCGGCGAAGGTGAGCGCCACGAAGGCCATGAACGCGACGAGTCCGAGGGGCTGTGCAACGGGCAGCTTGAGCGCGAGCGTCACGAGCAGGAACAGCGCGACCATCTGCACCACACCGAGCAGGGCGGGTGTGAGCCAGCCCGCGAGCATTGTGCGCACGGGGCGGCGCACCGCGGTCAGGGCGCGCCGAGAGAGGGGTCGCACGAGGAGGAACAGCGCGTAGATGCCGATCCATGACGACAGGCTGAGGAAGAACGGCGCGAGGCCGGCGCCGTAGTCGGCGGCCTGCGTGATGGCATCCTGCTTCACGGTGGCGGGGTCGGAGACGAGCTTGCCGGTCGCCGAGCGCTCGGCGGCGGTGGTCGCAGGAACCTTGGCGACCGCATCCCCGAGCGATCCCGCGAGGGTGGACGAGCCGGACGCGAGCTGGCTGGTGCCGTCGGCGAGGGTCGCCGCCCCACCCGCCGCGGAGTGGACGGCCGATGAGAGCGCCGGCGCGGATGCGGCGAGAGCCGCCGCACCGGACGCGACGCCGCCCGCATAGCCGTCAGCCGTGCCGACCGAGGTGCCGAGCGCCTGGAGCTGCTCGTACACATTCGGGTCGATGACGCCGTCGTTCATCAGGGTGGTCGCCAGTGCTTTGGTCTGGGCGAGTCCCTGCGCGGTGTACCGCTTGGTCGTCGCCGCGGCCGCCGCGAGTGATGACGTGCTCGACGGCAGCGCGGACGCCTGGCCGTCGAGCTGGGCCAGCCCGCTGCTAAGAGCGGTCGCACCCGTCGAGGCGGAGGCCGCGCCATCCGCGAGGCTCGACGCCCCCGACTGCGCCTTCACGAGACCCGACCGGATGTCGCTCACGTCGCCGAGCAGGGTGATCGTCGCCTTGGCGCCGACCTCCTTTGCCACGTCGACGCGAACCGACTCTGCGACCTGTTTCGCGATGGTGGTGCTCAGATAGCTGTTCGTGTCGTCGGTGGTCAACGTGATCGACGCGGCGCGCGGCGAATCGCCGGATGCCGACGACAGGTCCTTTGAGAAGTCCGCCGGGAAGGTGATGGCGAAGTCGTATTTGCCGGAGCGCACACCCGAAGCCGCCTCGGAGGCGGAGACGCGAGTCCAGTCGAACTCCTTGCCGTCGATGAGCGTCTTGGCGGCCTTGGCGCCGTACGTGCCGGTGTCGGCGACGACGAGTGCTGCTGGGATGTTCTTGAGGTTGCCATACGGGTCGTGGTTGCCCCACAGGTACAGCCCGCCGTAGAACAGCGGCACCGTCATCAGCGCGATGAGCGACGCGATGCCGAGTTTGCTCGCGGTGAGCCGGGCGAACTCGGCGCGAATGAGGGGAACGACTGTCATGATTCCAGCTTTCGTGCGCTGAGGTTTTGTGTACCCATTGAGACCAGGGCGGAGGTGGTGGCGACGTCGGTGACGATGGCGACGAGCACGCCGCGGTCGGCGATCGCGGCAAGGGGTGCGTACCAGTCGGCTGCCGTGGCGCCGTGGCGCTCGGGCGAGGTGACGACGATCATGGAGACCCCGGGGCGCAGCACGGCGAGTTCGCTAAACAGGCGAACGCGGTCGGCCGCAGGCAGTGCGCGGATCGGCAGCGGGCCGTACTCCTCGAGCCCGTGCTCGCCCAGGACACGAGTCACGGCCCTCCGTGTTGACGGCAGCCCGGCGAAGGCGAGTTCCTCCATGACAACGTTCTGCAGCGCGACTCCGGCCGCGGGCTCGGCCACCCAGGGCGTGTCGACGAGCGCTGCGGCGTCGCGCAGGGCAGAAGTGTCGTCGCGGCCGTCGACCAGCACTCGACCGGTGTCGGGCTTCAGCCGACCGGCGAGCAGCATGGAGACGAAGAGCGGTTGCTCGTCGCCCTCGACGCTGATCGCGATCGGCGCACCCTCGGTGAGGACGAGGGAGACGGGCGGCACGTCGGCACCGATTCCTTCGCCGAGTCCGGCGGCTTGGAGTTCGATCTTCATCGTTCGGCCGCCGTCCAGGCCAGTTCGGCGTGGTCGTCGATCACGGCACGAGCGGCGTCGGCAGCCAGCCCGACGACTCCGAGCAC
The DNA here is from genome assembly GCA_025463565.1 of Microbacteriaceae bacterium. Taxonomy (GTDB): domain Bacteria; phylum Actinomycetota; class Actinomycetes; order Actinomycetales; family Microbacteriaceae; genus Lacisediminihabitans. The sequence goes on along the minus strand of JAODAT010000003.1, from coordinate 42,850 downwards.
CATGAGCATGACAAGGTCGTGACCCTCGTGGGAGCCGAGCGGGTGGGCGGTCGACTCCTCGAGTACCGACAGGGCGGACGCCTCGACGAGGCGAGCGAGCAGTGGCGCCGCGAGATCCGAGCGCATGCCGCCCTGCTGCTGGCCCTCGACGATCGCGGCATGGACGCTGCGGCGTACGGGAGACAGGGGTTCCGCGGTTCGCGAGGCGAGCGGCCCGCGAACGGCGATGACGGCCATCACGCGCACGCTCTCCACCTCGCGCCACAGTCGCGCGCCGATCAGCGCCAGCCGCACCACCGGGTCGGGATGCGAGACGCCATCGAGCGCGCCGGCGACGCGCTGTGAGCCGAGGGTCACCAGCTCTTGCACCAGCTCGTCGCGGTTGGCGAAGTGCCCGTAGACGGAACGCCGGCTGAGGCCGGCCTCGGCGGCGATGGCTTCGAGGGAGACGGAAGGGTCGCGGTTGAGAAGAACGCGCGCGGCCTCGAGGAGCGCGCCGCGATTTTCGGCGGCGTCGCGCCGGGGCGCCCGGGTGCTTGTGGTGGTCATGATTCCAGCGTAATAACTTGCACACTGCTGTGCAAGTTATGCCTCAGGGGTGCCGGTTAGACTGGGGTGTAATCCCCCACCTATTCGAAGGGATCCTCCATGCCCGCAATCGTGCTCATCGGCGCCCAATGGGGCGACGAAGGCAAGGGCAAGGCCACCGACCTGCTCGGCAGCCGAGTCGACTACGTCGTCAAATTCAACGGCGGTAACAACGCCGGCCACACCGTCGTGGTCGGCGACCAGAAGTATGCGCTGCACCTGCTGCCCTCCGGAATCCTCACCGAGGGCGTCGTCCCCGTCATCGCCAACGGTGTCGTCGTCGACATCGAGGTGCTGTTCCACGAGCTCGAGGCGCTCACCTCCCGCGGGCTCGACGTGTCGAGGCTGCTGGTGAGCGCGAACGCACACGTGATCACGCAGTACCACCGCACCCTCGACAAGGTGACGGAGCGGTTCCTCGGCAAGCGACAGATCGGAACGACCGGGCGGGGCATCGGGCCCGCCTATGCGGACAAGATCAACCGGGTCGGCATCCGCATCCAGGACATCTTCGACGAGAACATCCTGCGGCAGAAGGTCGAGGGCGCCCTCGACATCAAGAACCACATCCTGGTGAAGATCTACAATCGCCGCGCCATCGCGGTCGACGAGGTCGTCGAAGACCTTCTGTCCTACGCCGACCGGCTTCGCCCCATGGTCGCCGACACCGGTCTCGAGCTGAACCGTGCGCTCGACGCCGGAAAGACCGTGCTGTTCGAGGGCGGCCAGGCCACGATGCTGGATGTCGACCATGGCACCTACCCGTTCGTCACGTCATCGAACGCCACCTCCGGTGGCGCTGCAACCGGCTCGGGAGTCGCGCCGAACCGCTTCGACCGCGTGATCGCCGTGGTGAAGGCGTACACGACGCGCGTCGGCTCGGGCCCGTTCCCGACCGAGCTGTTCGACGAGTCCGGCGAGTTCTTGCGCGCGAACGGCTTCGAGTTCGGCACCACCACGGGCCGGCCGCGCCGGTGCGGGTGGTACGACGCTCCGGTCGCGCGGTACGCGGCGCGCATCAACGGCGTGACCGACTTCGTGCTCACCAAGCTCGACGTGCTCACCGGGCTTGCGACGATCCCGGTCTGCGTCGCGTACGACGTGGACGGCGTGCGCGTCGACGAGGTGCCGGTGTCGCAGTCGGACTACCACCACGCGGTGCCGATCTACGAGGAGTTCCCGGGCTGGACAGAGGACATCACGGGCGTGCGCGCCTTCGAAGACCTCCCGGCCAACGCGCAGGCGTACGTCCTCGCGCTCGAGAAGATGAGCGGGTCACGTATCTCCGCCATCGGTGTCGGCCCCGATCGCGAGGCGATCGTCGTACGGCACGACCTGCTCACCTGAGCCCGGCGCGTTCCCCTCACCGGATCGAACCTCGCGTTAGTGTGATGGCGTGATGGCCCGCTGGGTCGGGCAACGATAGGCGGGCTGGACATTCAGATGGCGTTGTCAGGGTTCCGCGCGCGAATTCCGGGCCTGCTCGGTGCCGTGCTCAGTGTTGTGGGACTCATGCTGGCGCTGGCCGGCGGACCGATGCTCGTGCTCTGGCTCGGCGCCCTGGTCTCGCTCGGTAGCCTCGTGTCGCGCTGGATCTCAGCCGGGCTCTCCATCGCCGTCGTGACAATCGCGTTCCTGACAGTGGAACTGATGGTCCTGCGCCTGAGCCCCCTCGTCCCCCTCGGACTGACCGGCCTCGGACTGGTCGTCTGGATGGCGATCGGTGTGGGGTGCGGTGTCGCCTCGGCGATCCTGCCGCCCGCCCTACGCGACTGGCGCGGGCGGAACGGGGCGCTCGCCGCCGCAGCGCTCTCCGGTGTAGCCATGACCGTGGCATGGGCGATCGTGGATGTCGCAGACCCGTCGGCGGTGCATCTTGCCTGGGCCATGTTCGATGACGCCGTTCGCGATCTTCTTTCCTCGCGCAGCATGGTGGCCGATAACGGAATCTCGAGCTCCTCACTCGGGCAGACCCCGCTGCCGTTCGGAGTTGTCGCCTCGAACATGGCTCCGGGGCGTGGGGCTCTTACCGCGGGTGAGCTTCTGAGGCACGACGTCTCGCGAATGGCCCAGGTGTGGATGGCGGCCGCCGCCGCGACCTGCCTGCTTCTGGGCTCGGCGGTCGCGCGAGCTGTCCGAGGCATCCGCCTGGTATACGCGATACCGCTTACCGCAGGTGCGTCGCTATTCGGATTGAGCTGGTGGGTGCTTGGCATTTCGCTCTACGGCGGATTCATCAACGCGACCTTCGCAATCATCGTGATGGTCGCCTGCTGGCTCGTCTACGTCGAGGGCGAGCGGAGGCCGTTCCTGACAGCACTCGTACTGCTAGCCGGATGCGTCACCATGCTCTCGGTGTGGCCTCCGCTGCTGCTCTGCCTGATCGGCCTCGCTGCGGTCAGCGTGGTGCGAGCATTCCTCCGACGCGCCACCCTCGCTGTCACCGCGGTTCTCGCGGTCGCCTGCGCGCTAGTGGTGCTGTATGCAGCCGCTTTCAGTTTGCCGAGCGCAGTCGTCGCCTCCAGTGCACTGGGGAATGAGGGTGGATTCCCTGAGATTCTGAGCCCGATTATTTTCGGGTTCGTCGCACTCTTCGACGTCTACCTCATCGTGGGCGCGATTCGGCTTCGGCAGCGATACATCCCCATCGGCACGGCGGTAGTGATCCTCGGGTCCATCGCCGGCCTTATCTATCTGCTTTACCAGCGCCGAGGCAAGGCGGATGCCTGGGGTTATTACCCGGAAAAATTCACCTGGCTTGTGCTCCTGATGCTGGTGCCCATAACGATCGGACTGCTCGTCTTCCTAGTGTCTTCGCGACCGCCAACCAGCGCTGCTCAGCGGGTGACGCTCACAGCACTTGTCATTGGGGGCACTCTTGCGGCTCTCATCGCGAGCGGGATTTCGTCGTCAGAGCGCGTTTCCCCGCTGATCGGTATAGCACAGGGGCGGGTCTTCGGAATCAGCAATACTGAATCCAACGCGGTCTTCGACTACACCAACGAAATCGAAAATCTGCCAACCGCGGGATTCAAGTCAGAGCGCAAGCAGTGGGAGTACATCTTCGTGGACCCCCTCTTCCACTTCGTAGCGCCGTAGTTCAGACGCCGCCGTCGATCTTCAGCGCGAGCCAGAACCCGACGCCGCTGGAGACCAGCCAAATGAGAATGCTGGCCAGCCAGTTCACCGCGGTCGGCGAAACGGGGTTGTCGCTGTCGGCGAAGCTCACGCTGTATGGAATCTGCCGAGCATTCGGCCCCTCGGTGAAGCGAACTCCCGCGGCGTCGACCGCGCCGAGGAACACCCGCTGCGCGCTGGCCCGGAGGGCGAGGATGAGCGGTATTGCCGCCATCACCAGGAACATGGCTCCGAGCAGGTAGCCGACGATCTCGAGCGATGAGAGGAAGACGCCGCCGAGCACACCGAACAGGATGGGCCAGGCCAGCACGACCAGCGAGGTACCGAAACCCTGCGCGAGAAAGAACGAGGCGAACACGGCGATCAGCCCACCGAAGACCGCGGGGGCGGCCCACAGGCTCGCGTCCGGGCACTGGTGAGCGATGACATAGGGCGTGTTGCCTGACGCACAGGCGCCGCCCACGCTCATCACGCCGAACACCGCTTCGACGAGCAGGGTGAAGGACAGGCTGAACAGCAGCCACGAGACGATGGAGCCGATAACGCGAACAACACTGGAGTTTCGAGTCACGAACGAAGGTTAGTGGTCCAGCGGCACAGCGCGATAGTAGACCGCTACACCACGCTGAAACCGTCCGGAAGCGCGTCGCGGCCGGTGAGCGCGAGCAGCACCGCCTCACCCTCGCCGCTCTGTGCGGCAGTCGCGGTCGCCAGCGCGAGCGCGTCGGCGATCGTGGCGTCGGGAAGAGTGTGCGCGATGCCCGTGGCACGTGACAGGTCGATGGTGTGCACGACCAGCTCAAGCACCCGGGTGCGCAGGTATTCGGAGAGCAGGATGCCCATCCCACCGATTCCCACGATGCGGTTGTCGGGCTGGGCCTCGATGACCGCTTTCGCACGCATCAGCGCCGCCGAGACCTGCGCGACCGGATCGTCGCCCAGCCACGCACCCGCCTCGACCCCGCGCGCGGCCACCGACGCGGGATCCATCACCTGCGAGTAGATCGTCGTGTAGTAGCCGGCGGCGGACGGGATAGTCACCTCGCCCGGCTCCTCCTGCCCGAGGTAGTTCTCGACGGTGAGAATGGCCCGCGCGGTATGTCCGGCGAGGCCGCGAACGTCCCACTCACCGAGTCCGGGCAGCAACCACTGGTCGTCCCGGATCTGCCCGAGCAGTTCCAGGTAGGAACTCGCCGAGCGGCTGAAAAGTGCTGCACTGCTCACGGGTACCATCGTCGCACCGTGCGCTGCCAGACTGGACCATGTGAGCGCGACACGCCCTAACCCCGCACCCCTCGACGGACGGTTCATCCGGCTTGAGCCGCTGACCCGCGAACATCTGCCGCGGCTGTACGCCGCCATCGGGCATCCGATCGTCTTCGCGAGTGGCTATGGCGGTGGGCCGAAGGGCTATCGCGACACCGAGGCCGGCTTTCTCGACTGGTCGGAGAAGTACTTCGCCTGGGGGGTCGGCAACCCGATGGTCCTGTTCCTCAAGGGCGGCCCGCACGACGGCGAGCTGGTCGGAACCACCACGCTCACTGATTTCGATCTGGGTCGTGAGTCAGCGCACATCGGCTGGACCGCGTATGACCCGAGGGTCTGGGGCACCGCGGTGAATGCTGAGGCGAAGCTGCTGATGCTCGGCCTGGCCTTCGACCACGGGTTCGGGCGAGTGCTCATTCAGGCAGATGCCCTGAACGAGCGCTCGAGGGCGGCGATCGCCGGCATCGGGGCGACCTTCGAAGGCATCCAGCGGCGGGACCTGACCCGGGCGGATGGAAGCTGGCGAGACAGCGCCCGGTTCTCGGTGATCATCGACGACTGGCCGCGGGTGCGCGAACTGCTCGAAACCAGGTTGGCTGGTTACGGTGAGCGTCCCGTGCTGTTCAGGTCTATGCGGGCTTGATTCTCACTGGCGCAGCGCGACCACCAGGGCGTGCCGGCTGTACGACACGAACGAGCCACGTTCCTCGATCTCGGCGTGCAGTTCGATCAGCTTGTCGCGATAGCGCTCCACGGTGAAGTCGGGAACGGTCCAGAGCACCTTGCGCAGAAAGTAGACGACGGCCGCCAGATCGAAGAACTCGACCTTCGACTCCTCGTAGCGCAGGTCGACGAGCTCGAGCCCGGCCTCCGCCACCCTGCTCTGGATCAACGCGACCCCATCCTCGGGTTCATAGCCCTGTGGGCCGAGGAAGAACTCGTAGAGTTCGCGATTCGTGGCCAGCGGAGTCACCTGCTGGCTGATCGTGATGCCGCCCGGCTCCAGCACCCTGGCCACCTCCGACCAGGGCATGGCGATCGGATGCCGACTGGAGACGACCCCGAAACTCGCGTCTGCGAAGGGCAGCGGCGCGTCATTCGCGAGGTGGGCCACCGTGGCGTCGAACGGCGCGAGCGCGCGCCGGGCCAGCTCGAGGTTGGGCTCCCAGGCCTCGGTCGCAGCAACCAACGACGGCCGCACGTCGGTGCGGGCGAGCGCCCCGGCGAACACCTCGCCGCCACCGGTCTGAAGATCGAGCACCGCCTGCGCCTCCGCATAGAGCGGCGGCAGCCGGCGCGAGTAACCCCAGGACGTGGGCTCCTCGATGGCCCGGCCCTCGAACCAGGAGAAATCCCAGCCCGCGACGGGCACGGCCTCGCCCTCGGCGATGAGGTCATCGAAATCGGCCATGCTCCATTGTCGCCGTCTCGCGCTAGTGTCTGGTGGTGATCCAAACAGCCGCGAGGGCGCGGCAACCCCTTATCGTCATCCAGTTCATCGCGATGGGCCTCGTCTGGGGTGCCAGCTTCCTGTTCATGAAGGGTGCGCTCACCGGCCTCAGCTTCGGGCAACTCGCCTGGAGTCGCGAGATCCTGGGCGGTCTCACACTCGGCACGGTGATGCTCATCATGCGGCAGCGGTTGCCGAAGGAACGGGTGGTCTGGCTGCATTTCGTGGTGATCGCGCTCGCGAACGCGGTCGTCCCCCATCTGCTGTTCGCCTGGGCGGAGCAGTATGTCTCATCCAGCCTCGGCTCGATCTATAACTCGCTCACCCCCATCGCGACGGCGCTCATGGCCACCCTCGTTTTCCACGTCGAGCGACTCACTCGCAGCCAGGTCGCCGGGGTGGCGGTCGGCGTCGTCGGCGTTCTCGTCATCATCGGTCCGTGGCAGTACTCGGCTCTCACCGGCAGCCTCGAGGGCCAGATCGCCTGCATCCTCGCGGCAACCTCCTACGGGTTCGCGATCGGCTATATGCGCAAATTCATCAGCCATCGCCCGATCCCCGGCACGACGGTGGCGTTCATGAACGTCGGCATGTCCGGAACGATCATGCTGCTCCTCACACCGATACTCGTCTTCGGCCCGCTCGCTCACCCGGTTCACCTCTCCATCTGGGTGGTCGGCAGCATCCTGCTGCTCGGCTGCCTTGGCACCGGCGTCTGCTACTACTGGAGCGTGAACGTGCTGCGGGCGTGGGGACCCACCGGGCAGTCCACCGTCACCTACGTCATCCCCGTGGTCGGCGTGCTTCTCGGGGTGCTCGTGCTCGGCGACAAGCTCACCTGGAACGAACCGGTGGGGGCGCTGCTGGTTTTGTTCGGCATCGTTCTCACTCAGGGCAGGCTGTTCAGGCGGCAACCGACCGATGTGAGCGCTGCCGAGGGTTAGCCTGTTTTCATGACTTTGGATATCGCCTACACCGCTATCGCGCACGCTACCGGGGGAGGCCGGAACGGGCACGTTCGCTCCGACAATGACCGCATTGACATGGACACTCGCACTCCGAAGGAGATGGGCGGCTCCGGCGACGGCACCAACCCGGAAGAGCTGTTCGCCGCCGGGTACGCCACCTGCTTCCTGAGCGCGCTCCTCGGCTCCGCCAAGCGCATGGGGCTCGACTCGACGGACGCCTCGGTTTCCGCGAGTGTCGGCATCGGCAAAGACGGCGACGGCCCCGGCTTCGGTCTCGCCGTCGAACTCGACATCTTCACCCCGAACGTTGCGCCGGAGAGCCGCCAGGCGCTCGCCGACGCCGCCCACTCGGTGTGCCCGTACTCGAACGCCACCCGTGGCAATGTCGAGGTCACCCTGGCCCTGGTCGACTGATGGCGGAGGACCCGACCGCGCGCCTGCTGGGCCTTCGGCAGAGCATCGACAACGTGGACGCGGCGCTGGTGCACATGCTGGCCGAGCGGTTCAAGATCACCCAGGAGGTGGGGCGGCTGAAGGCCGAGTTCGGCCTGCCGCCCGCCGACCCCGAACGCGAGAAGCAGCAGATCGCCAAGCTGAAGGAGCTGGCGGTCGAGTCGCACCTCGACCCCGTCTTCGGCGAGAAGTTCCTCAATTTCATCATCGCCGAGGTCATCCACCAGCACGAACAGATCGCCACCGGCGTCATCGACCTCGGTTCCGCGACGTGAGCTGGGCTCCGCCATCGCAGGCGGGCAAGACCTTCGTGGTCACCGGCGGCAACGCCGGCATCGGCTACTTCATCAGCGAGCAACTCGCGCAGGCGGGCGCAACGGTGGTCATCGCCGCGCGCAATCCCGAGAAGGCCGCCGCCGCAATTGCGGCTATCCAGCAGCAGGTGCCGGGAGCGAACGTCAGCTCGGTCACGCTCGACCTGGCCAGCCTCGCCTCCGTGCGTGCAGCGGCCGCCGAACTGGCGCGACTGCCGCGCATCGACGGAATCATCGAAAACGCCGGGTCGATCATGCCGTCGAAGAACCGCGAAGAGACCGCCGACGGCAACGAGATCATGTTCGGCACCAACCACCTCGGCCACTTCCTGCTGACCGCACTGCTTTACCCGAAGCTGCGTGAAACTCCCGGCAGCCGGGTGGTCACGATGGGCAGCGCCGCCACGCGGCTGCGCCCGCTCGACGCCGACAACCTGCAGGCGACATCCGGAAAATATTCAGCCTTCACCGCGTACGCGCAGTCGAAGCACGCCACCCAGGGCTTCGGCTTCGAACTCGACCGCCGGCTGCGAGCGGCCGGCAGCCAGGTGACCGCGCTCGTCGTGCACCCCGGTGGCGGCATCGACGGGAACAGCCCCACCCGGCCCGGTGTGATCGAACCGACGACGGGCGAGCGAGCGCTCGCCAAGCTGAGCGTGGTCGCGGGCGGCAGCAAAGAGACGGGCGCTCGCGCGGCGGTGCGCGCGGCGACCGATCCGGATGCCGTGGGCGGCCAGTACTGGGGCCCGCGCTTCCAGGTGTTCGGGCCGCCGTCGCTCGGAAAGCCAGTACAAACCAGCCATTCCCCCGAGTTCGGTGCCGCGCTATGGTCACTCTCAGAAACACTGACCGGAGAAAATTTCACCCCCTAACTGCACAGCCGAGCGGAGTCGTCATGCCGAAGAAGCGCGAACACATCAGCGTCAACCCGCTCTACGCCAGGCCGGACGAGGATACGGCCGCGTCGCGGTACGTGATGCGGCAAGACCCGATGACGCCGGAGACCGCCTATCAGCTGGTGCACGACGAGACCATGCTCGACGGCAACGCGCGGCTGAACCTCGCCACCTTCGTCGGCACCTGGATGGATGACCAGGCCGAGCGCCTCTACGCCGAGTCGTACGACAAGAACATGATCGACAAAGACGAGTACCCGCAGACCGCGGCTATCGAGGACAACTGCTGGCACATCCTCGCGAATCTCTGGAATTCGCCCGACGCGGCGAACTCGATCGGCACGTCGACGGTCGGCTCGTCGGAGGCCTGCATGCTCGGTGGACTCGCGCTCAAGCGCCGCTGGCAGCTCGCGCGCCGCGCTGAGGGCAAGTCGACCGAGAAGCCGAACCTCATCATGAGCTCTGCGGTGCAGGTGTGCTGGGAGAAGTTCTGCAACTACTGGGATGTCGAGCCGCGTTACGTGCCCATCAGCGAGGAGCACCAGACCCTCGACGGGCACGACCTCGCGTCGTATGTTGACGAGAACACGATCGGCGTCGTCGGAGTGCTCGGGGTCACGTACACCGGCATGTACGAGCCGATCGAGAAGATCTCGAAGGCGCTCGACAAGATCGAGAAGGCGACAGGCTTCAACGTTCCGATTCACGTCGACGGGGCGTCCGGTGCGATGATCGCGCCCTTCCTGCAGCCCGACCTGGTCTGGGACTTCCGGCTGCCGCGGGTGCACTCGATCAGCACCTCCGCGCACAAGTACGGTCTCGTCTACCCGGGCCTCGGCTGGGTGATCTGGCGGTCGGCCGACCTGCTGCCCAAGGAGCTCATCTTCGACGTGACCTATCTGGGCGGCAGCATGCCGACCTTCGCGCTCAACTTCTCGCGGCCGGCGGCCCAGGTGCTGCTGCAGTTCTACCTGTTCCTGCGGCTCGGCCGGGAGGGGTTTCGGCAGGTGCAGCAGACGTCGCAGGATGTCGCCGTGCACCTCTCGAGCGGCATCGCCGCCATGGGACCGTTCGAGCTGTGGAACGACGGCACCGACATCCCGGTGTTCGCCTGGCGGCTGAAGAAGCAGCACAAAGCAAAGTGGGATCTCTACGACCTCTCCGACCGGCTCAAGATGCAGGGCTGGCTGGTTCCCGCGTACCCGATGCCCGACGACCTGTCGTCCATTACGGTGCAGCGCATCGTGGTGCGCAACGGCCTGAGCATGGACCTCGCCGACCGCTTCCTCGCCGACATGTCCGCCGATGTCGAGTACCTCGATCGCCTGGCGGCCCCCATGCCCAGCCAGCACAAGTCCAAGGCCTTCGCGCACTAGCGCCGTGAAATCACGTTCATGTGACGCACTTTGCTGTCTGCGCCCGGCCTATGCCGCGATTTGGGTCAACTGATGGGCTTAGCGGTGGCAAAAGCCGCGCGCAGCTTTGCGAAAAGCGCTGCTGGCCGTGCCATCAGCGCCTTGTCCACGCGGATAACCCGCCACCCGTCCGCCATGAAATAGTCGAGCCGCTCGATATCCACGCTGAACTGCTTATCGTCTTCCCAGTGCTGCCGGCCGTCGTATTCGAGCAGGATCCGCTCGCGCCGGTAGACCAGATCACCATGTCCGATCCGCGAGCCGAATTGGTTCAGAATGAGGCCATTCACCTCCGGTTCGGGGAATCCCGCGCGCACGATCATCAGCCGGAGCAACGTTTCCCGCCAGGAATCGGTGCGGGGTCGGATGTGCGGCAGGGCTTTGCGCAGCATTACGATGCCGGGGTAGTGCGACCGGGCTGCGACAGCGGACTCGAGATCATCCATTGTGCACAGCGGTCGCTTGCGTCGCACCAGCCCGTCGCCCATAGCGATTAGTTCGTCGAGTGTCAGCGAATCGGCCAACTGGCACCACGTCTCTCGTGGCGAGGTCATCCGAAGGCCTTCGGGGTGCAGTCGGAGTTCGGCCCCGACGGACACCTGGTGTCCGATGACTCGTCGGGACCGGGGTGCGCGACCCGGGTGCAGCACCGAGACGTCGATGCGTTCGCCTGTTTGTCGTGACTCGGGCAGGCGCAATCCCCACAGTTCCGCCGCGGTCCAATGGCTGAAGAAGTGCCCGCTGGGCATGCGCGTCGCGTACGCGAGAGCCTTGCCGGCGGTGTCGAGGGGTTCGGTCGCGCTTGCGCGAACGCCGAAGAATGGCGCACCGAGATCGCGACCACGAAGGCGACCGGCACTGACGCCGAGCGTCTGTGCCTCCTGCGCGGTGAACGGCCGGCCGCGGAGAGGCGGCGGCAGTGGGCGGGGCGAGGGTGACATCCGCCAACCCTGCCAAGCGCTCGCTGCGTGCGCCGCGATTCTCTCGGTTCCGTTCAACTGCCCCAGCTTGCTGCCGGGTCGAGGGAGCAGCCGTAATCTACGCCGAGCTCGCTCAACTGACGCAATTTGTCGCCTGAATCGGGATCGGGCAGCAGAGTGCGTCCAGCGAATGGAAAATGGCGCGGGCTACGCGAGCGCGATCAACACGATGCCGACGAGCACGATCGCGGCGCCGATCAGCCGCTGGCGGGCGTGGCCCTCGTGCAGCAGGAACAGGCCGGCCAGGCTGGCCAGCACCACGCTGAGTTCCCGACCGGGCGCGACGAGCGCGACCGGCGCGATCTGCAGTGCGAAGAGCACGAGCCCGTAGGCGAGCGGCGAGAGCACCCCGACCACGAGCACCTCGCGCCAGTGGGCGCGCCAGGCTTCGCCGATGAGCGATGGATGCCGCAGCGCGAGCGGCGCGATCAGCACCGTCTGGGTGGTGGTCGCCCCCCACGTCATGGCCAGCGGCGCGACCGCGAGCACGGTCACCGCGTTCGAGTCCCACAGAGTGTATGCGGCGATGGTGAATCCGGTGAGCACCCCGAACAGCACCCCGGCGCGAGCTTTCGCAGGGTCGAGGCTGCCCCGGGCGGTGAGCCCGATCACCAGGATTCCGCCGACGATCACCAGGCCGCCGACGATCCCGATGACGGCCGGGCGTTCGCCCAGGATCGCGATCGCGAGGATGACGCTGACGATCGGCCCCGTACCACGCGCGAGCGGGTAGACGACGGACAGCTCGCCGTGACGATAGCCGCGCTGCAGCAACACGAAATAGAGGGCCTGGAAGACCCCGCTGACGCTGGCCGCCAGTGCCCAGATGCCGAGATCCGCGTGCATGACGATGAGGGTGATCAGCCCGATCGGCAACAGCAATACTGCCGAGACGGCTGATGACAGCCAGACGAACGCCACGCCGGAGGCGCCCGCCCGCTTGGCGGCGAGGTTCCATGCGGCGTGCGCGAACGCCGCCGCGATGATGAGTCCGAGGGCGAGCGGGCTCACGTGAGCGCGCTACTGCCCGATGACGGCGCCGAAGTGCTCGGCGAGCGTTCCGCGGTGGGTTGCGCGCAGTTCGTCGAGCGTGAAGGTGAAGTGATCCTGGATCTCGAGCGCGGTGCCGTCGGTCACGCCGATACGGAGAGCCGGAATGCCGCGCCCCTCGCAGAGCCCGACGAACCGCACGTCGTCTTCGCGGGGAACGGTGACAATGCAGCGGGCGGTGGACTCTGAGAACAACGCGGCCGTGGCATCCACTCCGTCCCGCTGCATGATCTCGGTGATCCAGACGCGAGCGCCGAGGCCGAAGCGCAGCACGGCTTCGGAGAGCGCCTGCACCAGGCCGCCGTCGGAGAGGTCGTGCGCCGAGGCGATGATGTTCTGGTCGCTGCCGGCCTTGATGAGCCCGGCGAGGGCCAGCTCCGCCGGGAAGTCGACGACGGGCGGCACGCCGCCAAGATGCGAGTGGATGACGCCGGCCCAGGCCGACCCATCCAGCTCGTCGCGCGTGGTGCCGAGCAGGTAGATGTTGTTGCCCTCGTCCTGCCAGCCGGAGGGGATGCGGTCGGCCACGTCGTCGATCACGCCCAGCACAGCGACAACGGGGGTCGGGTGGATGGGAATGTCGCCGGTCTGGTTGTAGAACGACACGTTGCCGCCGGTCACCGGGATGGAGAGCGCGACGCAGCCGTCGGCGAGGCCCTCGACCGCCTTCGAGAACTGCCACATCACTTCGGGATTCTCGGGGCTCCCGAAGTTGAGGCAGTCGGAGATGCCGACCGGGGTCGCGCCGGTCATCGCGACGTTGCGGAAGGCCTCAGCGAGGGCCAGCTGCGCGCCACGGTACGGATCGAGCTGGGCGTAGCGACCGTTGGCATCCGTCGCGACGGCGAAGCCGAGACCGGTCTCCTCATCGACGCGGATCATACCTCCGTCGTCGGGGAAGGAGAGCGCCGTGTTGCCGAGAACGTAGGTGTCGTACTGGTTGGTGATCCAGTCCTTCGAGGCGAGGTTGCCGCTCGAGAGCAGCGCGACGGCCTGCGCCCGGAGGTCGCCGTCGCGGGGCAGGGTGGATGCCGTGTCGGCGTTGAGAGCGTCGATCCAGGTCGGGTAGGCCACCGGCCGGTCATACACCGGGCCGTCGACCGCGACGGTGCGCGGCTCCACGTTGACGATCTCTTCGCCGTGCCAGTTGATGACGAGCCGACCCGTGTCGGTGACTTCGCCGAGCACGCTGGTCTCGACATCCCATTTCTGCACTACGGCCAGGAAGCCGTCGAGCTTCTCGGGCGTGACGATCGCCATCATGCGCTCCTGGCTCTCCGACATGAGGATCTCCTCCGCCGTGAGCGTTGGGTCGCGCAGCAGCACCCGGTCGAGCTCGATGAACATGCCGCCGTCACCGTTGGAGGCGAGCTCCGACGTGGCGCAGCTGATGCCCGCCGCGCCAAGGTCTTGAATACCCTCGACCAGCCCGAGCTGGAACAGTTCGAGGCAGCACTCGATGAGCACCTTCTCGGCGAACGGGTCGCCCACCTGCACGGCCGGCCGTTTGGTCGGGCCGCCAGCAGAGAAGGAGTCGGACGCGAGAATGGATGCCCCGCCGATGCCGTCTCCGCCGGTGCGGGCTCCGAAGAGCACGACCTTGTTGCCGACGCCGCGGGCGTTCGCGAGGTGCAGGTCTTCGTGCCGCAGCACGCCGACGGCGAGCGCGTTGACGAGCGGGTTGGCCTGGTACACCGGGTCGAACCAGGTCTCGCCGCCGATGTTGGGCAGGCCCAGGCAGTTGCCGTAGAAGGAGATGCCGGCGACGACGCCGTGCACCACCCGCGCGGTGTCTGGATCGTCGATGGCGCCGAACCGGAGGGCATCCATCACGGCCACCGGCCGGGCGCCCATGGAGATGATGTCGCGCACGATGCCGCCGACGCCGGTCGCGGCGCCCTGGAACGGCTCGATGTATGAGGGGTGGTTGTGACTCTCGATCTTGAAGGTGACCGCCCAGCCGTCGCCGATGTCGATCACGCCGGCGTTCTCGCCCATGCCGACCATGAGATTCTTCGTCATCTCGGGCGTGGTCTTCGTGCCGAACTGGCGCAGGTACTGCTTTGACGACTTGTAGGAGCAGTGCTCGCTCCACATCACGGAATACATCGCGAGCTCGCCGCTGGTGGGTCGGCGGCCGAGGATCTCGCGGATGGAGAGGTACTCATCGTGCTTCAGCCCGAGGACTGCCCACGGCTGTTCGCGGTCGGGCGTCGCAGCGGCAGTGGAGACGGTATCGGCGGCGCTCATCGCTGTTGATTCTATCGTTCGTCCCGCTACCATCGACCCATGACCGCAGTCACTCCCACTGTTGCCCCGTCTCCCGCGACCCGCACGCTCAGCGTCGCGTCACTCGTGCTCGGCCTCGTGTCGATCGTGTTCGGCTTCACGTTCGTCGTACCGCTGCTCGCCATCATCCTCGGCGGGGTCGGCGCGAAGCGCGAGCCGCACGCCCGCGCGTTCGCGATCTGGGGGATCGTGCTCGGGTCGCTCTGCATCATCGGCTGGGTGATCGTGGTGTTCGTCGTCGTGATCATCGCTGCCGCGACCGCCGGCGGCGACCTGCTCAGCGGCCTCGCGCAGTGGCTGTAGCTCGTCGGTGAGGTCTCGACAAGCTCGACCCGCCCTGATTACTCGGCGAACAGGTGGGCGAGCAGCCCTTCCTTGAGCTTCCAGCCGTTCTTCTTCAGGAAGTCGAACAGGGGCTGCTTGATCTGCTTGGTCTCAAACTTGTAGCTGAGCGTCGGGCCGACCGTGCCCTTGTTGTCGCCTGCGTTGTTTGAATACAGGCCGCCGGACTGGAAGCTGAACGACTTTCCGATCGACTTGCCCTTGAAGACACTCTTCTCGCCGCCGATGTGGATGTTTCCGTCGTCGGTGATGCCCACCGAAGCGGTGGATGACTGCTTCTTCTCCTGGAAGTCGAACTGGTTCTTCTTCTCGTTGAACTTGATCGTGAGCCGATAGTTCTCGTCGATCTTGCCCGCCTGCTTCCACTCCAGGTATTTCGCGCTCACGATGTTCCAGGACCCGACGATGTTTTCGCCCTCCACCGCGTACGTGAACGGGTTCTTCGGGTCGTTGAGGGCGGGGACCAGGGTGAACAGCTGCGCAAGCGGGGTGGTTGCCATGCGCACAGCGTACTGTCCCCTGCATGTTCGAATGGAAATCATGGATTGGTCTCGGCGTGGCCGTCGGGATAGCGCTGGTCGCCGCGATCATCGTGAGCGCGATCACGTCGCTCATCGTGAGGCTGTCGTCGCGCAAGCGCGACTGGGGGCGGGTGCTGCGCAGCCAGGCCCGGCATCCATACCGTCTGCTGCTGGTCGTGATCGGCCTCTGGGTGGCAGGCTATTTCGCCCTGCCGGTGCGCACCTACTGGCACGCGATCGACCACGGTTTCCTGGTGCTGACCATCGCGGTCGCCACCTGGTTCGTCGCGGCGCTGGCGGCCTTCGGGCTCACCATGGCGATGGGCAGGTACCGCATCGACATTCCCGACAACCGGCTGCGGCGCCGTCTGAGAACCCAGCTGATCATCGTGCGCAGGCTTTCCACGGTGGTGCTGGTCATCGTGGGGATCGCCTCGATTCTGCTCACGTTCCCGGGCGTGCAGGCCGTCGGCACGAGCGTTCTTGCCTCGGCCGGCGTGGTCAGCATCATCGCGGGTCTCGCCGCTCAGTCGACACTCGCCAACGTGTTCGCGGGGGTGCAGCTCGCCTTCAACGACGCACTGCGAGTGGATGACGTGGTCGTCGTCGAGACGGAGTGGGGCCGCATCGAGGAGATCACCCTCACCTACGTCGTCGTGCACATTTGGGATGACCGCCGTTTCGTGCTGCCGTCCACCTACTTCACGACCACACCGTTCGAGAACTGGACCAGGCATTCGAGCGAGCTGCTCGGCTCGGTGGACTTCGATCTCGACTGGCGGGTGAGCCCGGGGCACATGCGAGACCAGCTCGACGCCATCCTCGCGAAGACCGAGCTATGGGACAAGAGGGCGTCAGTGCTGCAGGTGACGGATGCCGTCGGGGGCTTCGTGCACGTGCGCGTGCTGGTGACGGCGGTCGACGCCCCCACCCTCTTCGACCTGCGCTGCTACGTGCGCGAGCAGCTGATCGAGTGGCTGCACACGGTCGACGGTGTCGGCATTCCGCGTACCCGCGTCGAGATGGTGCAAGAACAGCCGCGCCCGAAAAAGAAGGCGGAGCCGAAGCCGGACACCGGCGGTTTGTTCACCGGCAGCGCGGAGGCCGAGGAGCGCGCCAGCCAGTTCACCGGCTCGGTGCCGATTGTCGACTCTAGTGAGCCAGAACGGCGCTGAGGGCGCTGGTGAAGAACTTCAGCCCGTCGGTGCCGTTGCGCATGGCGAGTTCGGTGTCGGGGCCGAAGCCGAGCTCGGTGGCGTGCTCCGGATGCGGCATCAGGCCGACGACGTTGCCGCGCTCGTTCGAGACGCCGGCGATGTCGTTGAAGGAGCCGTTCGGATTCACGTCCACGTAGCGGAACACGACCTGGCCATTGCCCTCGATGCGGGCGATGGTCTCCGCGTCGGCGATGTAGCGGCCGTCGGCGTTCTTCAGCGGGACGACGATCTCGTCGCCGGTGGTGAAATCACTGGTCCAGGCGGTAGATGCGTTCTCGACGCGTAGCTTCTGGTCACGGCGGATGAATTGCTGGTGCGCGTTGCGGGTGTGCGCTCCCGGCACCAGTCGCGCCTCGGCGAGCATCTGGAACCCGTTGCAGATGCCGAGCACTGGCACACCCCGGTTGGCAGCGTCGATGACCTCGGCCATGATCGGCGCGTGGCTGGCGATCGCGCCCGCGCGCAGGTAGTCGCCGTAGCTGAATCCGCCGGGAAGCACGATCGCGTCGACGCCCTGCAGGTCGTGATCACCGTGCCACAGCGCGACGGCCTCGGCTCCGACGGCTCGAACGGCGCGCTGCGCGTCACGGTCGTCGAGCGAACCGGGAAAGGTGATGACGCCGACTCTTGTGCTCATTGCGCTTCGACCGGCTCAGCGACCGTGACGCTCACGACGTCTTCGATAACCGAATTCGAGAACATGTCGACGGCCAGCTCGCGCACCTCGGCGAGCATCGCATTCGTCACCTCGCCCTCGACTGTCACCTCGAAGCGCTTGCCGATGCGCACGCTGGCAAACTCGGGCTTGCCGAGTCTGGTCAGAGCGCCGGAAACGGCTTTACCCTGGGGGTCGAGAAGTTCGGCTTTGGGCATGACTTCGACGACAATCGTGGGCACGAGACGATTCTATCCGTGGTGTATTCGCGCGTCGGCGCGAGGCACACCGAAGCGGCTCAGACGGCCGACGTCACGCGGATGACATTGCCCCACGGGTCGTCGAAGCTGACCGTCTTGCCGTCGTCGCGGGTGTCGATGTCGTAGTGCGACATCCGCTCGCCGAGTGCGCCGATCTCATTGCTGTTCGGCAGCACGATGTCGACCTGCCCGAGCCCGAGAGTGCGGGCCCGTCGGCCGGCACCCGCGCTGTTCCAGGTGTTCATCGCCATGTGGTGGTGGTACCCGCCGGCGCTGACGAACAGCGCGGATGTTCCCATCGAGATGGTGGTCTCGAAGCCGAGTCGGTCGACGTAGAACTCCTTTGCGGAGCGGGTATCGCCAACCGAGAGGTGCACGTGACCGACCGTCGCGCCGCCGATCCGCGGCTGCTCGACCGACTCTTCGGTGAGGTGTTCCTGCAGGAAGGTGTTCGGGTCGAGGTAGAGGGTTCCCATCTCGATCTGCCCGTGAGTCCAGCTCCACTGGCTCCGGTCGCGATCCCAGTACAGCTCGACGCCATTGCCCTCGGGGTCGGTGAAGTAGAAGGCCTGGCTGACCAGGTGATCCGAGCTGCCGGTGAAGGTGCCGGGGGCTTTCGTCGCGACAGAGTAGACCGCCGCGGCGAGCGCCGCCTGCGTTTCGAACAGGATCGCAGTGTGGAAGAGGCCGGCGTCGCGCGGGGAGGCGTGCACCAGCTCAGGTGCGGCCTTCAGTACGATCACCGGATTCATTCCACGGCCGAGTGTCACCTCAGCCGGCCCCTCGCCGATCACCGACAGCGCGACGGCGTCACGGTAGTAGGCGGTCATCGCGTCGAGATCGGCGACGAGCAGCGTCACCGCCCCCATTGCGGTGTCGGCGGCGAGTAGATCCTGTGCGTTCATGACAGAGTCAACGTCGGTGACGCGTCAACTATTTCCGGTATCGGCGCTGCCGGCATTGGACAGCAGGGCGACATCGCTCGCATCGAGGTTGACCACCGCCGGCAGGTCGGGCAGCTGATCCGGGGTGCTGGCGCTGGCGATCGGAGCGACGATCCCCGGCTGGGCGCGAAGCCAGGCGAGTGCGATCGACGCGATCGATGCGTGCTTCTCGATGGCGACACTCTCGAGTTCGGCCAGCTTGATGAGGCCATGGTCGTTCAGGTACTGCCCGGCTCCCTGGCCGCGCGGCTTGCCCGCGAGGTCGGCCTCGGTGCGGTATTTGCCGGTGAGGAACCCGCTGGCGAGCGAGTAGTACGGCATCACACCGAGCCCGTGCTTCGCAACGACGGGAGCCATCTCTGTCTCGTACGGCTCGCGGTGCACGAGGTTGTAGTGCGGCTGCAGCGCCACGGGCAGCACGAATCCCTCCTTCGCTGCTACCGACATCCATTCCTCCGCGCGCTCCCCGCTGAAGTTCGAGATGCCGATGTTGCGCACCTTTCCCGCTTTCACCAGGGCGTCGAACGCGCCCGCGATCTCCTCCATGGCCGTGCCGTCATCGAAGTGGGCGTAGTAGAGGTCGATGTAGTCGGTCTTGAGACGCCCGAGCGAGGCCTCGGCAGCCTTCGCGATGTTCGCGGCGGTGAGTCCCTTGAATTCGGGATGCTGGCTCACCTTGGTGCCGATGATGACGCTCGAGCGGTTGCCGCGCGCCGCCATCCAGGAGCCGATGATCGTCTCCGACTCACCGCCGCTGTTGCCGGGCACCCAGGCCGAATAGCCGTCGGCCGTGTCGATGAAGTTGCCGCCGCCGGCGATGAAGCCGTCGAGCACCTTCTCCGAGGTGGCCTGGTCGGAGGTCCAGCCGAAGGTGTTGCCGCCGAGGTTGGTGGGGAAGACGTCGAGGTCGGAGTTTCCGATGCGGGTCATGGGTCACCTTTCGAGGTACGTGCTTCTTACAACGTACAGACGCCCGCTGAATGCCCACATCGAGCTACGACTCGCGCCGCAGTAGCTCCCCCACCGGCACAGGCAGCGTCGCCCAGGATCGCAGTTCCTCCGGGTATGCCATGTACAACCGCACGCGGCACTCCGCCGGGCTCGTCTCGGCAATGACGACATATCGCCAGTCCCAGTCGGTGGCGGGAGTGCTCGCATCGATGCCGCCGGCCGGCAGTGGGTTCGGCAGTCGGCATTGCCAACGCCCATCGAGTGCGATGAGCCCCCGCTCTTCGAGCGTGCCGTGGTCGAGCGGCTGGCCGACCAGCGTCATTGGGATGTCGTTCGCCAGGTAGCCGACGAGTTCGCCGTCGTCGCGCCGAACGGGCAGCCAGTCTGCGGGCATCACGAGGCCAGCGTAGAGGAATGTCAGTGGTATGCGCGCATAGTATTACATGACCGAAAAGGCAGTGACCAACTGGCTCGGAGTCGTCTCCCGAAATCACGTAGAGCGCGGCGTCGAGCTCGGCATCGTGCAGACCAATCACGGAGCGAAGGCCGGGCTCGCTCGCATGAGCCCAGGCGAGTGGTTCGTCTACTACTCGCCGAAGACCGCCTACCCGGATGGCGATCCGCTGAAAGCCTTCACGGCAATCGGGCGCATCGCAGATGACGACCTGTTCCAGGTGACAGAGCGCGGCTTCGAGCCGTGGCGTCGCCGGGTGACCTACGAGCCATGCCGCGAAGTGCCGGTCGCCGACTTCGGCGGTGCGCTCGAACTCACGCAGGGCGCAAACTGGGGCTACCAACTGCGGCGCGGCCTGTTACCGCTCAGCGACGGCGACCTCGAGCTGATCAAAGCCGCGATGCTGGGATGACGGCGCTCGCTACGCAGTTTGCAGCCGAGGGCGACAGCACCGGTCTACAGCTCTGGCGGGTGAGCAACGCCTGGCAGGCGGCCCAGCGGCTCGCGCTCAAGCCATTCGGTATCACCCACGTGCAATTCGTGCTCCTGGCGGCGCTCACCTGGCTGGGCGAGCCGGTGACCCAGCAGGCGCTCGCGGCGTATGCGCGCACGGACCCGATGATGACGTCGCAGGTGCTGCGCACGCTGGCGGCATCCGGCCTGGTCGATCGGGTTCGGCATCCCACCGACCGCCGGGCCCGCAACGTCACGGCGACCGGTGCGGGCCGGGAGCTGGCCAATCGCGCCGTCGTCGCGGTCGAAGCCTGCGACCGGGCCTTCTTTGCTTCGCTGGGCGAAGACCGTGCGGCGTTCACCGCGATGCTGGGGCGCCTGCAGGGCTGAGCGATCACTTCTTCTTATTGACCACGACCTCGAGGTGGATCTCGTTGGTCAGCTGCTCGATGCGTTTGGTGAGCTCGGCGATCTGCTTGGTCATCGTCGTGTTGTCGTCGAGTTCCTTCTCCGTGGAGGAGAAGTCATGGTCGGCCTTCACCTGCTGGAAGGCGGCCTGGCGGTTCTGGCCGATCATCACGAAGGTCGACAGGAAGATGGCCTCCAGGGACACGACGAGCGTCAGCGTGGGCCACGGACTCTTCTCGAAGAAGAGCATCCAGAGCGCGAAGAGCGCGACGTGCACGTAGACGAAACGCATCGACCCCGCGAACGAGGTGATGGCGTCGGCCACCCGCAATTGCACGCTGTTGGCTCGCGCTTTGGCCTCGGCCACGACCGAGGGATGGTGGGTCTGCCCGTCGGCGAGAAGACGGGTCGGTCGGATGTGCGTTGTCGTCATAGCTGAATGAGATCACTGTTATCTGAAGAATCGGGAATGAAGCGCCGTCGGTCTAAGTTGGTAAAGACAACTCAGCTAAGGAGAAACAATGACCAGCATCGATGGTTCGGTAGTACTCGTCACGGGCGCCAACGGCGGACTCGGCACACACTTCGTCTGGCAGGCCCTCGAGCGCGGCGCGACGAAGGTCTACGCGGCCGCCCGCACCCCGCGCGAATGGGATGACCCGCGGATCGTGCCGATCGCCCTCGACGTAACGGATACCGGGTCGATCGCGGCCGCAGCGGCTCTCGCAGCAGACGTGTCGATCGTCATCAACAATGCGGGAATCTCCTCGTCCGAATCGATGACCACCGGCGGCTTCGACGACATCCGCGCGGTCTTCGAGACCAATTTCTTCGGTGCGCTCGCCGTCGCACGCGACTTCGCTCCGGTTCTGGCGACCAACTCGGGCGGCGCGATCGTCAACGTGCTGTCCGTGCTCAGCTGGATCGGGCTGGCCGGTACGTACAGCGCCTCGAAGGCAGCCCTGTGGTCGGCAACGAATTCGCTCCGCATCGACCTCGCCGGCCAGGGCACCCAGGTGGTCGGCCTGCACCTCGGCTACACCGACACCCCCATGACGAAGAACGTGACAGCGCCGAAGAACGACCCGGCCGACATCGTGCGGACCGCCTACGACGGCCTCGAAGCCGGCGAGCACGAGGTGCTGGCCGACGAGCTGAGCAAGCAGGTGAAGCAGGGCCTGGCCGGACCGATCGGCGCGCTGTACCCGCAGTTCAGTTAATCGAGAGCTTTGGCGAAACAGAGCGAGAGCGCCGAATCGGCGTAGTAGCCGAAGTTCGGGATGAGCGTGTAGCCCTCGCGTTCGTAGAACCGGATCGCGTCGGGCTGAGCGTCGCCGGTCTCCAGCACCAGCCGGTGCCAGCCGAGCCGGCGGGCGTATCGCTCGAGCGTGCTGAGGATCGCCGTAGAGACTCCCGTGCCGCGGGCTTCGGGGGCGACGTACATC
Organism: Microbacteriaceae bacterium; assembly: GCA_025463565.1. GTDB lineage: Bacteria > Actinomycetota > Actinomycetes > Actinomycetales > Microbacteriaceae > Lacisediminihabitans. The sequence continues at coordinate 20,393 of JAODAT010000003.1, read as the reverse complement.
CGCTTGATCTCGCCCTCGGTGTCGTCGAGCCGGCGCAGGCCGCCGCAGGCAAGTGGGGTGTCGTCGTCTCCGAACGCGACGAAGAAGACGGTGATGGAGTCGGCGGTCGGTGCTGGGCCCGGCTCGGAGTCGGGGGTGCCGTACCGGATGGTCAGCTCGGCACGCTGGGCGATGCGCAGGGCTTCGCCGACGGGATCCGCCCAGTCGACCTCGCGAACGATCACTCGCCCGTCAGCCGTTCGAGGAGCTCGGCGTACCGTGCCGCGGTGCGGTCGACGATGTCTTGCGGGAGCTCGGGAGGATTTTCGGCCTGGCGTGAGCCTGTCGAACGGTCCCAGTTCGCGCTGAGCCAGTTGCGCACGATCTGCTTGTCAAAGCTGGCCAGGCGATCGGGGCCGCCCGACGCGTAGAGTCCGGCATCCCAGTAGCGCGAACTGTCGCTGGTGAGCACCTCGTCGGCGAGGGTCAGCTCGCCCGTCTCGCGGTTGGCGCCGAACTCGAATTTCGTGTCGGCGAGAATGACGCCGCGCTTCTCGGCGATGGCGGATGCCGCCCCGAAGAGAGCGAGGCTGGCGTCGCGGAGCGCCGCTGCGGTCTCGTCGCCGACCAGTTCGACCACCCGCTGGAACGTGATGTTCTCGTCGTGCTCGCCCATCGGAGCTTTGTATGCCGGGGTGAAGATCGGCTCCGGCAGCCGGTCCCCGTCGTGTAGCCCAGCCGGGAGCGGCAGGCCGCAGACGGTCTGCGTCGCCTGGTACTCGAGCCAGCCCGAGCCTGCGAGGTACCCGCGCACAACACATTCGATCGGGTACATGTCGAGTGCGCGCACGAGCATCGAGCGACCGGCCAGTTCGCCGGGAAGTTCCACGTCGCCCGGGGCGAGGAGGTGGTTGGGAAAGCCCAGCTGGTCGAACCACCACAGGCTCAGGGTGGTGAGCAGCTCCCCCTTGCCGGGGATGCCGGGCGACAGCACGAAATCGAACGCGCTCACCCTGTCGCTCGCCACCATGAGCACGCGGTCGGCCGAAGCAAGATCGTGTCCCTCGACATAGAGATCGCGAACCTTGCCCGAGTAGACGCGATTCCAGCTATCGATATTCACTGCACCACTCTGTTCACTGGGCCACCCTCGCCGCGATGTCGGTGCGGTACTGGCCACCGTCGAGTTCGATCGCCTCGAGCGCGAGATATACCCGCGACCGGGCCTCGGTGAAGTCGGCGCCGGTGGCGACGACACTCAGAACCCGACCGCCGGTCGCGACGAGTGCGCCGTCGGACAGCGCCGTCGCGGCGTGCGCGATGCTGACGCCGTGGATGGCCTCGGCGGTCGCGAGCCCGGTGACCAGGCGACCGGTGATGGGCGTCTCGGGGTAGCCCTCGCTGGCGAGCACCACCGTGACGGCCACGTCATCCGAGAACTCCGGTCGCGGCAGTCCGCCGAGTTCGCCGCTCGCCGCGGCCAGCAGAAGTCCGCTGAGAGGGGTGAGCAGTCGCGGCAGCACCACCTGCGTCTCTGGGTCGCCGAAGCGGGCGTTGAACTCGATCACCCGGGTACCGGCTTTCGTGATGATGAGTCCGCAGTAGAGCAGGCCGATGAACGGCGTCTGTTCCTTCGCCAACTGGCGCACGGTCGGCAGGGCGACGCTGTCGATCACCTCATCGACGAAACCGTCGGGCAGCCAGGGCAGCGGCGAATATGCGCCCATGCCGCCCGTGTTCGGTCCCTCGTCACCGTCGGCGAGGCGCTTGTAGTCCTGCGCAGGTGAGAGCGGCAGAACGTTGTGCCCATCGCTCAGCAAGAACAGCGACACCTCCTGGCCGTCGAGAAACTCTTCCACCAGCATGCTGCCGTGTCCGAGCCAGAACTCGGCGTGGGCGATCGCCGCCTCGCGATCGTCGGTGACCAGCACACCCTTGCCTGCGGCCAGGCCGTCCGCCTTGATCACGTAGGGCGAGCCGAACTCGTCGATGGCGGCAATCGCGGCGGCGAGGTCACCGGCACGCACGGCACGACCGGTCGGCACGCCCGCCTCATCCATGATGCGCTTGGCGAAGGTCTTGCTGCCCTCGAGCTGCGCGGCCGCCTTGCCGGGGCCGAAGACCGGGATGCCGCGTCGACGCACCGCGTCGGCGACACCCGCGACGAGCGGGGCCTCCGGGCCGACGATCACCAGCTCGATATCGTTCTGCAGCGCGAAGTCGCTGACGACCTCTGGGTTCTCGGGATCGAGATGGATCACGGGCACCGCCAGCGCGATTCCCGCGTTGCCGGGCGCTGCCGTGATTTCGTGGCCGGCATCCTCACGCAGCAGTGCGGTGATGATGGCGTGCTCGCGTGCGCCAGACCCGAGGACAAGGATTCTCACCGGGCAAGCGTACCGAACCCGGTCGGGTGTCTAATCTGGAACCGTGCCGAAGCCTCGCATCCCCGCCGCCGACGGGCGGGACGCCGTGCTGCGCGCGCTTGCCAGCCAGGAGGAGCGCGAGGTCGTCGCGATGGCGGTGCGCTACCTGCTGCAGGTGCTCGGCGACATCGCGCCGGGCAACTCCGTCGAGGTGCGGGTGCCGCCGTTCGGCGCCGTGCAGGTGATCGAGGGGCCCGGTCACACCCGGGGAACGCCGCCGAACGTGGTGGAGACGGATGCCCTCACCTGGCTCGAAATCGCGGCCGGCTCGATCGAGTGGGCCGTCGCGCTCTCGGAGGGCCGCATCTCGGCATCCGGTTCCCGCGCCGACCTGGCCGCGTACCTGCCGCTGGCTTGGCAACGCGACGTGGAATAACTCGTCGACCCCTTTCGCTCCGCGGCCCGCTCGCCTAGCTTCGTGTTCGAGACCTCGAGCCAGGACTGGGAGACATGGCTGCAGAGAACATCGACGCCCTCATCGCGGGCCACCTTCACGAGCTGGACAAGCCCGGGGTTCTCAGCGTGCGCCCCGGCTACGAGGTGACGAAGGGGTGGCTGACCGGTAAGCGCGCCATCGTCGCCACAGTGCAGCACAAGCACACGCCCTCCCCCGGCGAGGCGCTGCCCGATCACGTCGAGGGTGTTCCGGTGGATGTCCGGCAGGCATCGCCGGCCAAACGACAGCAGCTGGAAGACCCGCAGGCCTACGCGGACGACCGCCTCCCGTACCCCGACCACGGCGCCGTGCCGGTATTTCCCAACGAGGTCACCCTGCCGAGCGCCACCGGGGTGACCGAGCACGTCTACGCGGCCCAGGCGGCGAAGCCCGCGAAGCCGAACGTCCCGTACAGCGCACCGGCCGGTGTCACTCTCGATCCGGTCTCGGCGAAGGCGACGATCACCCTCAGCGCGAGCCCCGACTCCGGCTGGCCAACCCTGAAGACCTTTCTCGCCGGCACGAAGCATTCGCTCACCGTCGGCCTGTACGACTTCACCTCCGACCATGTGCTGAAGGCGGTCGAGACCTCACTGGCGGGCAAGCGGGTGAAGTTCGTCCTCGACCATCCGCCGAAGAACCCCACCGCCGACCAGACCGATGAGCAGACCGCCACGGACCTGGTCGCGGCCCTCGGGGCGGACTTCGAGCAGGCCTGGGCGCTCGACCGGATGGACCCGCTCGCCACCGCCTGGACCTTCCCGACGGCCTATCACATCAAGGTCGCCGTGCGGGATGGCTCGGCCGTCTGGCTGTCCAGCGGCAACTGGAACAACTCCAACCAGCCCGACATCGACCCGGTGAACAATGCGGCGGACGCGGATGCGGCACGGCACGGCGACCGCGACTGGCATGTCGTCATCGAGAGCGCCGAGCTGGCAGCCACGTTCGAGGCATATCTGCTCAACGACCTCCAGGTGGCGCGGGCGCACAACGTGCCGGGGGCGGCATCCGCCCCAACGCCCGTCGCCCACGGAATGCAGAAGACGCAGACTCCGCCCTATGCCGCGTTCTCGGCCGCGACGACGCTCACGGCGACGAGCTGGATCTCGCCGCTGCTCACCCCCGACCCCGGCGTGTACGCGGGAGCGGTGAAGAAGCTCATCGAGAGTGCGGACAAGTACCTGCACCTGCAGTTCCAGTACATCGAGCTGCCGAAGACGCCGAGCGCCGTCTCCGCGCACTTCGCGGAGCTCGTGCAGGCGGTCATCGACCGGCAGAAAGCCGGGGTCGATGTGAAGGTCATCATGAGCGAGTACGAGACCGCGGGCTACCTCGAACAGTTGCAGACCGCGGGGCTGGACGTCGTGAACAGCGTGCGCATCCAGAACAACGTGCACAACAAGGGCATCGTCGTCGACGGCACGGCCGTGCTGGTGAGTAGCCAGAACTGGTCGACGGATGGCACGCTGTACAACCGGGACGCGGGGGTCATCATTCACAACGCGAAGGCCGCGGCGTACTTCGACTCCCTATTCGAGCACGACTGGCAGCACCTCGCCGTGCAGAAGGCCGCATCCGACTGATGCGCCTGCTGCTGCTTCGCCACGGCCAGACCGAGTCGAACATGATCGGGGCGCTCGACACCGCGATTCCCGGGGCGCCGCTCACCGAGCTCGGCGAGCGGCAGGCTACGGCGGTGCCGGCGGGGCTGCCGGCGATCGACTCGATCACCGTGTCGACGCTGCTGCGAACCCAGCAGACCGCGGCGCCGCTCGCTGCCTCACGGGGCCTCGTGCCGGCCATCGTGGATGGCGTCAAGGAGATCCAGGCTGGTGCGCTGGAGATGAAGTCCGATCATCATTCGCAGGGCGAGTACAACGCGACGGCCTACGCCTGGGCGCTCGGCGACCTCGACCTGAGGATGCCGGGCGGCGAAACCGGGCACGAGTTTTTCGACCGTTTCGACGCCGCGATCACCGCGCTGTCTGGCGAGACCGCCCTGGTGGTGTCGCACGGCGCCGCGATCCGCACCTGGGTGGCCGCGCGCTGCGACAACACGTCGGGCGCGTTCGCCGGGGATCACAAGCTCGCGAATACCGCGCTCGTCACGCTGCGCTCGACCCGCCACGGCTGGCACCTGGACGACTGGGGAGACGCGCCGATCGGCGGCGCCAGCCTTCTCGACGCCCGGGCCGTGGATCCCATGGGCAAAGGCACAGTGCCCGCGTAGGAGAATAGGGACATGAGTTCGACCCCGCCCGACGGCGCCACCACCCAGACCGAGGTGCGCATCCGTCGTGCGCCGCGAATGTCCGTCTTCCTCATCCTCGGGGCGCTGCTCGGGTTCATTGTGACGCTCATCCTCGTGGCGTCATTCCCCACCGACCCGACGCTCGGGTTCCCCGCGACATTCGGCTACTTCCTGCTCTACGGCGTGCCCGCCGGTGTCGTCATCGGCGCGACCGTCGGAATCATCCTCGACCGGGTCTCCAGCCGTCGTGCGAAGACCGCCGTCGTCGAACGCACCCTGATCGACCTGCCCGACGACGAGTAGCGCTTAGGCGGCGCGGATGCCGTCGAGCATCATGCCGAGCACGCGATCGCGCTGCTCGCGGTCGGCGGCGAACATCGAACTGATGCCGACGACGAGCCGCATGAGATCGTCGATCTCGACCTTCGAGCTGACCGCGCCCGCGGCCACGGCCCGGTCGAGAACGGACGCTCCTGCCGTCCAGAGCGCGGATCGGCTGGCGGAGACGGACGGCCCGACCAGCATCTCCACGAGCGCGCCATTCGACCCGAGGGTGTTCGTGAAGTTCTCCACCCAGGCGACCAGGTCGCCCCACGGCGTCATTCCCGCCGCATACTCACAGGCCTTATCGACCTCCGCTGCGTAGGCGCCGTCGATGAGCGACTCCCGGGTGGGGAAGTTGCGATAGAGCGTCGCGATGCCGACGTTCGCCCAGCGGGCGATGTCCTCCAGCGCGACGCCAGGGCCGAGCTCGGTGAATGCCGCGCGAGCCGCCGCGAGCAGCGCGTCGAAGTTGCGGGCGGCATCCGCTCGCTTCGGTCGGCGTTGGTCCAGCTGGGCGGTGAGATCCACGGTTCTCTCTTGTGAAACGGAGGCAACCTCCGATAAAATGGAGGTCACCTCCAGTATAGAAGAGAAGAGCCATGAAATACAGGACACTCGGCGCCACCGGATTCACGGTGAGCGAATTCGCGCTCGGCACGATGATGCTCGGCACGATGGGCAATACCGACCACGGCGAGTCGATCGCGATGATCCACACCGCCCTCGATGCGGGCATCAACTTCGTCGACACAGCGGACGTGTATTCGGGCGGCGAATCGGAGGAGATCGTCGGCAAGGCTCTCGTCGGCCGCCGCGACGACGTGGTGCTCGCCACCAAGTTCGGCCTGCCGATGGGCGATGATCCCAACCACCGCGGCGCGTCCAGGCGCTGGATCGCGACCGCCGTCGAGGACAGCCTGCGCCGCCTCGGCACCGACCGAATCGACCTGTACCAGCTGCATCGGGCCGACTACCAGACCGACGTGGACGAGACGCTGTCGGCCCTGAGCGATCTCGTGACGGCGGGCAAGATCCGCGCGTTCGGGTCGTCGACGCAGCCCGCCGACTACATCGTCGAAGGCCAGTGGGCGGCGTCACGAGGCGGTCATCACCGCTACCTCAGCGAGCAGCCTCGCTACTCCCTGCTCAACCGCAGCGTCGAGGTGTCGGTGTTGCCGACCACCGAGCGCTACGGCATGGGCGTGCTCACCTACGGCCCCCTCGGCAGCGGATGGCTCTCCGGCCGCTCAAATGTCGGGGAGGGCCACCGCGTTACGACGGCCCCGCAGGCCTTCGACCTGTCCATCCCTGGCAACCAGGCGAAGGCGGATGCCGTGGTGCAGCTGACGGCGCTCGCGGCGGAGGCGGGCCTCCCGCTCGCCCACCTCGCGACCGCGTTCCCGCTCGCCCATCGCGGGGTGACATCCGTGATCATCGGACCGCGCACGCCGGCGCAGCTCGACGACTCACTCGCAGCTGCCGACGTCGTGCTGTCGGACGATGTACTCGACCGCATCGACGAGATCGTGCGCCCGGGCACCGACGTGAACCCGGCGGACAACTACAACGCCGACCCGCCCGCGCTGCGCGACAAGCGCCTGCGCCGCCGCTGAATTCGGGTTGCCGCTAGCTGAGCTGCGTGCGCTCGACCCAGGCGAGGTACTCGGGCGTGACCGTTCCTGTCACGTAGTCGCCGGTGAAGCAGCTCATTTCGAGCGCCTCCACGTTCGACCCCTCGAGAATCGCCGCCTGCATGTCGGCGACCTCCTGGTAGATGAGGTAGTCGGTGCCGAGCTCGGTGGCGATCTCGGGGATCTTGCGGCCGTGCGCAACCAGCTCCTGCCGAGACGGCATGTTGATGCCGTAGACGTGCGGGAAGCGTACCGGGGGAGCGGCCGACGTGAAGGTGACCTTGTTCGCGCCGGCCTCACGGGCCATCTGCACGATCTCCTTCGACGTGGTGCCGCGAACTATCGAGTCGTCGACGATGAGGATGTTCTTGCCGCGGAACTCCGAGCCCATCGCGTTCAGCTTCTGTTTGACCGACTTCTTGCGCTCGGCCTGGCCGGGCATGATGAAGGTGCGCCCCACATAGCGGTTCTTGTAGAAACCCTCGCGGTATTCGATGCCGAGCTTTTGCGCCACCTGCATCGCCGCCGGCCGGGAGGAGTCGGGGATCGGCATGACGACATCGATGTCGCCGCGCGGCGTGTACTGCGCAATGGTGTCGGCGAGCCGGTTGCCGAGTCGCAGGCGAGCCTCGTACACGGAGATGCCGTTCATGATGGAGTCGGGGCGGGCGAGATAGACGTACTCGAACGAACAGGGCACCAGCCGCGGGTTCGCGGCGCACTGACGGGAGACCATCTCGCCGTCCAGCGCGATGAACACCGCCTCGCCGGGGGCGACATCCTTCACGAACTCGTACCCGGAGCTCTCGAGCACCAGGGATTCGGATGCCACGACCCAGTCGGTGCCGGTGAATCCCTGCGCCCGCTTGCCGAGCACCAGCGGACGGATGCCGAACGGGTCACGGAAGGCGAGCAGGCCGTACCCGGCGATGAGTGCGATGGTCGCGTACGATCCCTCGACCCTCTCGTGTACGCGCTCGACGGCGGCGAAGATCTGGTCGGGGTCGAGGTTCGGACCGGTGACCTGCTCCTGCAGCTCGTGGGCGAGAACGTTGACCAGCAGCTCGGTGTCGGAGGAGGTGTTGAGGTGACGGCGGTCGACGCGGAACAGCTCATCGGTGAGTTCGCGCGTATTGGTGAGGTTGCCGTTGTGAACAAGGGCGATGCCGTACGGCGCGTTCACGTAGAACGGCTGGCTCTCCTCCTCGTTGTTCGCGGTGCCCTTCGTTGCATAACGCACGTGCCCGAGCCCCATATTGCCGGGCAGCCCGCGCATGTCACGGGTGCGGAACGCCTCGCGAACCTGGCCCTTGGCCTTGCGGATGTGGAAGGTGCGGCCCTCGGCCGTGGCGATACCGGTCGAGTCCTGCCCGCGATGCTGAAGAAGCAGAAGAGCGTCGTAGACCTGTTGGTTGGCGGGTTCCGAAGAAACGATGCCGACGATGCCGCACATTCGCGGGAAGGCTCCAGACCGTAGAGTTGATGGTGGTTCAGCACCAGTCTTTCACGCTTCGGGAACGGAAACAGCGATGGCCAGCAAGTACGCCGAAGCCGGTGTCGACACAGCCGCAGGAGACCTCGCCGTCGAACTGATGAAGTCGGCCGTGTCGAAGACCCACGGCCCGGAGGTTCTGGGTGGCGTCGGCGGGTTCGCCGGCCTGTTCGATGTGTCGTTTCTCAAGTCATTCACGAAGCCGCTGCTGGCCACCTCGACGGATGGCGTCGGCACCAAGGTGGCGATCGCCCAGGCCATCGACAAGCACGACACCATTGGTTTCGACCTGGTCGGCATGGTGGTCGACGACATCGTGGTCGTGGGTGCCAAGCCGCTGTTCATGACCGACTACATCGCCTGCGGCAAGGTCGTGCCCGAGCGCATCGCCGACATCGTGGCCGGCATCGCACGCGCCTGCGCCGAGACGCGCACCGCCCTCGTCGGCGGCGAGACGGCCGAGCACCCCGGACTCCTCGGTCCGGACGACTACGACGTCGCCGGTGCCGCCGTCGGGGCCGTGGAGTCCGACGCGCTGCTTGGCGCCCACCTCGTCGCCGATGGCGACGTCGTCATCGCGCTCGGGTCATCCGGCCTGCACTCAAACGGCTACTCGCTGGTTCGCCATGTGCTCGCCGAAAAGAAGATCGGCTATCTCGACCGCTCCAACGAGCTCGGCGGCCTCGTCGGCGAGGTGCTGCTCGAGCCGACGAAGCTCTACACGGCCCCGTTACTGCGACTGCTTGCCAACCCGCGGCTGGGCACGGGCGTGCACGCGCTCAGCCACATCACCGGTGGCGGAATCGCCGCCAACGTCGCGCGCGTGCTGCCGGTCGGCAGCTGGCTCGAGATCGATCGCGGCAGCTGGAGTCCGCAGCCGGTGTTCCGCGTGCTGTCGGACTGGGGCGGAATGACTCTGGAAGAGACCGAGGGCACCTGGAATCTCGGCATCGGCATGGTCGCGATCGTCGCACCGCACGCGGTCGACGGAGTCATCGAGAGGCTCGCAACCGATGGCATCGCGGCGTGGGTTGTCGGCACGGTGTCGATGAGCGAGCGCGCTTCGACAGGCTCAGCGACCGGATGGGAGCAGGGCGCGAAGGGCGTGAACGGCGGGGCCGTTCGACTTATGGGAACCTACTTGAGTTAGTGGGTCGAGTTGAGTTAGCGGGTCGAGCCTGTCGAGACCTCACGAAGCCATAGCTCGTCGGTGAGATTTCGACGAGCTCAATCCGTTTTTTAAGCGGACTGACCCGGCAGGTACTCTTCCTCGTCGTACTCGTCAACGTCGTCGACGTTGGCAGCAGAGGTCGCGAACTCGGGCCACTTCTCGAGGTCTTCCTCGAGTTTGGGATCGATCGGAGCTCCGGAGGGGTGCGTTAGCTCGCGCTCGAGCGCGTTGTAGTTGGTGTCGGGGCTGAAGTACTTCAGCTCACGAGCAACCTTGGTGTGCTTTGCTTTTTGACGGCCGCGTCCCATGGACTTGACCCCCTCACGATTCCTGCCCGGGTCTGACCAACTTAATGTGCCCGAGGTACCAACGGATCTACGGAAAACTAAATGCCAACTTTAGCATGCGTCGCTCCGCCCAATCTCTTGCCGTGGAGAGCTGTGCAGGCGGCTAACGTTAACCCGTGACCAGTGTGCCAGCACGTACCTCGGTCGTGGTGATCGGCGCTGGGCAGGCGGGCCTTTCGGTCTCCTACTACCTGAAGCGTCTCGGCCTCGAACCGGGGTCGGACTTCGTCGTGCTCGACCGCGGCCCGGGCACAGGAGGAGCATGGCAGAACCGCTGGGAAGCCCTGCGGATCGGGTCCGCCCACCGCATCAACGACCTCCCCGGCATGGACGAGCTGGGCATCAGTTTCGAGACCGCCGACCGCCAGGCACCGGCAAAGGATGTCGTCGCCGACTACTACGCGCAGTACGAAGCCCACTACGGCTTCCGGGTGATCCGCCCAGCGAATGTGCGGCGAGTGGTCAACCGCGACCTCGAACTGGTCGTCGACACCGGCCCCGACCTTATGAGCACCGGCGAGATGGTCACCCAGATCGTGGTCAACGCGACGGGCACCTGGGGCTCTCCGTTCATCCCCTGGTACCCGGGCATGAACGAGTTCCAGGGCAGGCACGTGCACACCACCGACTACGACTCGGCGCAGGAGTTCGTGGGCAAGAGCGTCATCGTGGTCGGGGGTGGAACCTCGGCGGTCGGTTTCCTGCTCGAGCTCGAGACGATTGCCTCGGAGCTCACCTGGGTGAGCAGGCGTCCGATCGATTTCAACGATGGCGAATTCGACATCGAGGCCGGCGTCGCCGCTGTCGCCATGCAGGATGAGGCGGCGCGCACCGGGCGGGCGCTGCCCAGCATCGTCAGCGGCACCGGGGTCGCGAAGACCCGCCGTATCCAGGCCGGTATCGAGCGCGGGCTGCTGGTGGCCAAGCCGATGTTCTCCTCCATCGAACCGGATGGCGTGCGCTGGCCGGACGGCAGCTTCCAGCGGGCGGACGCGATCGTCTGGTCCACCGGGTTCCGACCCGAGCTCAGGCACCTTGCCCCCCTCCGCCTCCGGGAGAAGGAGGGCGGCGTGAGCATCGGCCAGGGCTCGTCATGGAAGGATCCGCGCATCTTCTTCGCCGGGTACGGACCACAGGCGTCGACGATCGGCGCCAACCGCGCCGGCCGCACGATCGCGCGCCAGGTCGTGGCGATGCTGTCGAACCTGGACGCGTAAGCGGGTCGAGCTTGTCGAGACCTCACGAAGAGCTAGTTCGCGGGTGAGGTCTCGACAAGCTCGACCCGCTTAAACCAGCAGGAACGCCAGCGACGCGAAACCCAGTGACACGATGAGGTTCAGCGCAACGCTGCCGAGGGCGACGCGCCACCGGCCGGCCTGCACGAGTTGCACCGTCTCGACCGACCAGGTGCTGAAGGTGGAGAGCCCACCACAGATGCCGGTGAGGAGAACGAGCCGCCACTCCGGGTCTACCGCTCCACGGTAGGCGAGTCCCAGCACCGCGCCGCCGATCGCCGAAGCCACCGCGTTGACCACGAGCACCGCCCACGGGAATGAGGGACGCCCAGCGAACGCCAGCGACGTGCCGTAGCGCACGAGCGCGCCGATCACACCCGCGACGAGCACGGTGATCACGAGCTGCACGGTCATTCGTCGACCAGGTCGGTGGGGGAATGCCTGCGACCCCCGATGGCCAGTCCGGCGACAGCCGCGACGAACCCGAGCAGCAGGGTGACCGTGAGGTAAGCGACGGCGAGCAGCCATTCGCCGTGGTCACTTTCGGCGATGAGCGAAACGATCACCGCGGAGAATGTGGTGAACGATCCGATGAGCCCCGTGCCGAGACCGGCACGAAGCCAGTTCGGCAGGTCTCGCCGTTTCCAGAGGGTCGCGACCAGCGCGCCGAGCGCGAACGATCCGACGACGTTGATGATGAGAGTCGACCAGGGGAAGCTCGTGTCGCTGTGCGGGATGACCGTGTCCAGTGTGAGCCGAAGGCCGGTGCCGAGCACGGCTCCCGCCGAAACGGCGACGAACTCCCGCCAGCCGACCGGCACGCTAGTCCTTCTTCGCCGTGCTCGACCTGGGGGAGGTGGTCTTCGCGGCGACGGTCGACGGCACCGTGCCCGCCTTGCTCACAGTCGCCTTCGGCTTGGCCGTCGCCTTGCGCTGCGCGGCACGGGCGGCGCGTTCCTCGCGCGCGGCACGGTCGACCAGGCTCTCGCTGGTGCCCTCCACGCTGGCGGGCAGCTTCGCCCCCGGCGCGGCAGCCGGCGGCAGCGGTTTGCGCATGATCGGGCGGCGTGGCTCACCACGGCGGTCGAAGCCGGGGAGCGGACGCGATCCTCGCGTGTACAGCTGCTTCGACGAGTCGAGCAGCCACGGCACGAGCGCGATTGTGACACCGTGGCAGAGCATCAGCTTCTGGCGGATGCGGCGGGCCTTGTGGTTGTGGAGGAGGTTTTCCCACCAGTGACCGACGATGTACTGCGGCGTGTACACGGTGATGACCTCGGAGCCGTACTCCGTTCGCCTTGCCTTGATGTACTTGATCAGCGGTGTGCTGATATCTCGGTACGGCGAGGGCACGATTCGCAGCGGGATCTTGATGTTCATCGTGTCCCAGAGCTTCGAGAGCTCTTCAGACGCGACCTCGTCGATGTTCACGTGCACAGCTTCGATGCTCTCGTGCCGCGCGGCGATGGCGTAGTCGAGCGCCTTCAGCGTCGGTTTCTGCATCTTGCCGACCAGCACGACCGCATGGTCACCGGTCGCGCCGAACGTCGTCGTCGGGTCGACCTCGATGCCGCGGGCAACCTGCCCGTAGTACCGGTTGATCTTGTACATGAGGAAGAACAGCACCGGCATGATCACGAACACCAGCCAGGCACCGTGGGTGAACTTGGTGACCGTGACCACCACGAGCACGGTGAAGGTGAAGATCGCGCCCGTGCCGTTGATCATCCTGGATCGGATGACCTGGCCGCGATTGGCGCAGCCGGCGCGCAGCATCTTGGTCCAGTGCACGACCATGCCGGTCTGGCCGAGGGTGAAGGAGACGAACACCCCGATGATGTAGAGCTGGATGAGCGCGGTCGGGTTGGCGCGGTACGCCAGCAGCAGCACGATCGCCACGCCGCTCAGCACGAGAACGCCGTTCGAGTAGACGAGCCGGTCGCCGCGGGTGGAGAGCGACTTCGGCGCATAGGAGTCCCGTGCGAGCACCGAACCGAGCAGGGGGAACCCGTTGAACGCCGTGTTGGCTGCGAGCAGCAGCACCAGGGCCGTCGCGCCCTGGATGATGTAGAACATGAAATAGCCCGCGCCCGGGAAGACGGCCGCGGCGATCTGTGAGATCACGCTGTGCTGTGGCGCGGTCAGACAGTCCTTGAAGCCCTTGAGATCACAGGCCGACTCCGCGTAATGCACGTGGGTGATGAGCGCCAGTGCGACGATGCCGACGAACAGCACGATCGCGATGCTGCCCATCAAGACGAGCGTGCGCTGGGCGTTCTTGATCTTCGGGCGACGGAAGGCTTGTACGCCGTTCGCGACCGCTTCGACGCCGGTGAGGGCCGAACATCCGCTCGCGAACGCCCGCAACAGCAGGAGGATTATCGCGATCTGGCCGAGGCTCTCCGGGTTCTTGATGAGCAGCGACGACGATGCCGCGACCGGCGCATCCCCGATGGCGGTGCGGAACAGCCCGACCACGATCATCGTGAGCACGCTGCCGATGAAGAGGTAGGTCGGGAGCGCGAAGGCTTTGCTCGACTCGGCGACGCCGCGCAGGTTGACGGCAGCCAGGATGACGACGAATCCGACAGCGAGCTCGACCCGGTACGGGTTCAGCATCGGGAACGCCGAGATGATGTTGTCCACGCCGCTCGCGACCGACACGGCCACGGTCAGGATGTAGTCGACCAGCAGAGCCGAGGCCACGATCAGGCCGGCTTTTTCTCCGAGGTTCTTGTGGGCGACCTCATAGTCACCGCCACCAGACGGGTACGCCTTGATGAGCTGGCGGTACGACGACACGACAACGATAAGCAGCAGCACGACGGCGGCCGCGATCCACGGCGCGAAGCTGATGAACGCGAGGCCGCCGAGGGTGAGGATGAGCAGCAACTCTTGCGGCGCATAGGCGACAGAAGAGAGCGCGTCGCTGGCGAAAATCGGCAGAGCGAGGTGCTTCGGGAGGAGCTGCCCCTCAAGTTTTTCGGAGGGCAGCGGGTCGCCGATCAGCCATCGCTTCGGCGACCGGGCTTCGCTGGTCACGAGGAGCGACATTACACCCGCGCAACGAGGTGGGAATAATTCGACGCCGAGGTGGCAGCAGACTTTCGGGTAACGATTGTGCGGTGGTTATGAGGTGAGGGACCTCACCGCCGATCGCACCGCTCCCAATTGCGACCTGAGCAGCTCCGCCGCGCCCTCGGGAAGGGGGCCTTTGGCCGCCATCGTGCGAAGGTCGGCGCGCAGCTGATGACGAAAATCATTGACGATCATCTCCGCCTCCTGCAGCTGGTTGTTGATGGTGACGCGCTGCGGCTGCATCTTCGTGGAGCGGCCGGCCGCCTTCGCCTCCTGCGTGGCCTCGCGTGCGGCCGCGGCCAGGTCCGCCTTCAGGGTCTTCATCGCGTCGTTGACGGACGACCGCACCTCGTCCGCGAGGCGGCGAACGGAATCCGTGACGTCGCTCTCGATGCCGTCGAGTTCGCTGCGACGGGACTCGAGCTCCGCCCGACCGGCGTCGGTGATCTCGTACACGGTCTTGCGGCCATCCGTGGACTTGGTGACAAGACCTTCTTCTTCCAGCTTGCCGAGGCGCGGGTAGATCGTGCCCGCGCTCGGTATGTAGGTGCCGCCGAACAGGCTCCCGAGCTCCAGGATGAGCTCGTAGCCGTGCATCGGCCGCTCGGCAAGAAGACTCAACAGGTATAGCCGGAGGTGACCGTGGGCGAAGACAGGGCTCACGCCGACACCGCGTGCAGCACGGACACGCTGCCGCTGACCGTGTTGGCCCGGAAGTCGAGCCAGTGCTTCTCGAGCAGGCCGTGGCTGCCGGTGTAGTTGCCGTTGACGCCGCGGATCTCCGAGTCATCGAGCTGTAATTTTCCGCTCACCATGTTGATCGAGTACCTGGCTGCGACGCCGGGCTCGAGCCGGGCGGTGATGCTGCCGCTCACGGTACTAACCTTCGCCGAGTCAGGAGATCCCTTAAGGTCCAGAAACACGCTTCCGGACACCGTCTCCCCGGTGAAGCGGTCGATCTCGCCGCTAGCCGTGATGTCGCCGCTCACCGTGCGGGCGCCGACGGTGCCTTCGTGGTTGCGCACCGACACCTCGCCGCTCACCGAGTTGACCTGGATCGCGCCCTCGAGATCGTCGATGACGATCTCGCCGCTGACGGTGGACAGCGTGCCGCCTCCGCGCAGGCCGCTGATCAGTGCGCTCGCCGACACGACGCCGAACTTGAGCGCGACGTCCCGCGGCACCATGATGCTCACGTCGGCGCTGGCCTTTCCGGTGAACGAGGTGAAGACCTCGATGAAGTTCTCCCAGCTCAGCTGAGGGTGATCAATTTCGAGACGATCGCCGTCGAGCGAGACCTTGATGGCGCGCCCCCGAACGGAGTGCACCTCGACCCGTGCGCCGGGCTCGTCGTGCCCGACGATGTTCACCGTCCCGGCGATCATGCTCACCTTGAGCGAGCGGACCATTTCGAAGTCGATGACCTTCTCGTCGTCGACGAGCCACTTTTCCTGAACCATGACGGTCCCTTCCGATTCGAGCTATATCGCGTTTGCGTAAACTCACGATATATCTCGACTTGCGCATCCGCAAGAGCCTCTTGTGCCCTCCCGTTCACAACTCAGGCAATCCGAGTGTTGGGTGCACCCGCGGGCCTGCAGTACCGGGCTTCGGGCAATGATCCGGCCGCGGATTGCCTGAGTTGTGAACCGAAGAGATCGGCCACGGGCGCTTGACATTGACGCGACGTCAACCCGTAGCGTGATGGTCATGACGAACGAATGGCCGATCCAGGAGATCGCGCGGCTGTCGGGCACGACCTCTCGCACGCTGCGGCATTACGGCGACATCGGCCTGCTGCCGTCGACCCGGGTGGGAGCAAACGGTCTCCGTTACTACGACGAGAACGCGCTGGTGCGGCTGCAGCGAGTTCTCATGCTGCGCGACCTGGGGCTGGCGCTGCCCGCGATCGCCTCCGTCGTGGATGGCAGGCAGGAGAACACGGATGCCCTGGGCGGCCACCTGCGCTGGCTGCGGCAGGAGAAAGAGAGACTCGACCGCCAGATCGGTGCCGTCGAATCGACCATCGAGAAACTGAAGGGAGGTGAACGAATCATGGCAGAGGAAGCATTGGACGGCTTCGACCACACCGTTTATAAGGACGAGGTGGTCGAGCGTTGGGGTGCCGACGCGTACGCGAAGAGTGACGCGTGGTACCGGTCGCTGGATGCCGCCCAGAAGGCGGCGATCACGTCGCAGCAGGCAGATATCCAGCGGGCCTTCGCAGCGGCCGAGGCCGCGGGCGAAAGCCCCGAGTCGGAGGGCGTGCTCGCTATCGCGAAGCGCCACTACGACTGGGTGACTGTCGGCTGGCAGGGCAAGCGCCCGACGGCCGAGCAGTTCGTCGGGCTCGGCGAGCTGTACGTGGCAGACGACCGCTTTGCTGCGAACTACGGTGGCCGCGAGGGCGCCGGGTTCGTGCGCGACGCGATGGCCGCGTACGCGCAGCGCGAGCTCTAGAGATCGGGGCGGTCAGGAATGCGGTGATAGCCATCTCGCCTGACCGCCTCGATCGTGGCGACGATCGCCCAGATCGCGATGCCAGCGAGAGCGAGCAGGCCGATCATGCCGTCACCAGCTCGCGCGTTGCCGTGGGCACCCGCAGCAGCGGCAGAGTCACCCCGACCATGGGCCCGACCAGCAGGGCGAACGCGAGCGTTCCGATTCCGACGTTGCCCCCGAGCAGCCAGCCGGCGGCGAGGACGGTCACCTCGATCGAGGTGCGCACGATCCAGATGCGCCAGCCGAACTTTCGGTGGACGCCGGTCATCAGCCCGTCGCGCGGCCCCGGCCCGAAGCCGGCGCCGATGTACAGCCCGGTCGCGACCGCCAGCAGGCACAGCCCGCCGGCGAAGAGCATGACCTGCACGAGCAACGCGTGCTGGGGCGGGATGAGCCAGAGCCCGAGCTGGGCGCTTGGCCCGATCAGCAGCACATTGAGCAGGGTGCCGATGCCCGGCCGCTGGCGGAGTGGGATCCAGAGAAGTAGCACCAGCGCGCCGACGATGTTGGTGACCCAGCCGAACGGGATGCCGGTGTGGCGGACGATGCCCTGGCTGAGAACGTCCCACGGGCCGACCCCGATGCCGGCCTCGATCATCATCGACATCGCGATGCCGTACAGGAAGAGGCCGACGGGAAGTTGCACGATGCGGCGGGCGAGGATGATTCGGCGGGACATGAGCAAAGCCAATTACAATATTGGACTGCTCACAAGAGGCCAATTTTGATAGAGTGGCCGCATGGCATCCGTTTCAGCGCGCATATTGGCCTCCCTGGTGGCCGGATGGCGCGAGTCCACTTCCGCGCCGGCGTACGCGGCGCTCGCCGACCGGATCCGTCTGCTCGTGCTGGACGGCCGCGTGCCGCTCGACACCCGTCTACCGGCGGAGCGGGAACTCGCCGCCCAGCTCGGGGTGAGCCGCACCACGGTGACTGCCACATACTCGGAGCTGCGGGAGGCCGGCTACCTGCACAGCGTGCGCGGCTCGGGGAGTGTCGCCAGACTGCCCTCCCGCCCTGCGGTCGCGGTCGAGTCCGACGCCGCCGGCTACCTCGACTTCAGTAAGGCCGCCCTACCCGCCATTCCGCTCGTCGCCGAGGCGGCCCAGCGCGCGGCGCTCGACCTGCCCGCCTATCTCGGCGACACGGGTTTCGATCCGATCGGCCTGCCGGTGCTGCGCGCGACGATCGCCGACCGCTACACGGCTCGCGGCCTACCGACCGAACCAGAACAGGTGATGGTCACGATCGGCGCGCAGCACGCGATCGCCCTGTTGGCCCGCACGCTGCTCGGTCGCGGCGACAGCGCACTGGTCGAGTCGCCGAGCTATCCGCACGCGTATGAAGCGCTCAAACTCACCGGGGCGCGACTCGTTCCAGTGAGCGTCACGACCGACGACGGCTGGGACGAGGCGGCCCTCGAGCAGGCCCTGCAGCGCACGAGCCCGGCGATGGGCTACCTCATGCCGGACTTCCACAACCCCACCGGCCGATCGATGTCGGCGGAACTGCGAGTACGGATGCTGGCACAGGCAGCAGCGCAGGGCACCGTCATCGTCGGCGATGAAACGATGGCGGAGCTGTCGATCGACCGTCTCGACAACCCGCTGCCGCTCGCCGCGTACGGCCCTGCCGTGCTGATCGGCTCGGTGGGCAAGACGCTGTGGGGCGGCCTGCGGGTCGGCTGGATCCGTGCGGAGCGCCAGCTCATCCAACGCCTCACCCGTGCGCGCATGGCCGGCGACCTCGGCACGCCCATCCTGGAGCAGCTGATCGTCACCCGACTGCTCGAGCAGTACGACACGGTGCTGGAGACCCGCCGCGAGCAACTGCGAGCGGGCCGTGATCACCTCACCGCTCGGCTGGCTGAGGCCTTCCCCGACTGGAGCATGCCGCGCGTGGACGGCGGACTTACCGCGTGGGTGAATCTCGGGGCGCCCGTCAGTTCGCAGCTGACCCTGGCCGCACGCGCCGAGGGGCTGCTGCTGGCGACCGGGCCGCGCTTCGGGCTGGACGGCGCCTTCGAGCGGTTCCTCCGCATCCCGATCAGCTATCCGGCCGAGGAGACGGATCGCGCCGTCGCCTCATTGTCCGCCGCCTGGGCGTCGCTCTCCCGCGGCCCGATCCTCGACCAGAATTTCGTGGCCGAGCTCGTCTGACTCCTTATTACTCCCAGCGGTGTATGCGCGCGCCCAGCGTTCGCTGTGATACTTCTAGGCAGGGCACGAGGTCGTGCGCTTCCGGCCGCTTCCCCTCAGGAGTCTTCACGTGCATTTGCTCTCCGTCTTCAGCCTGCGCAACCGCGCGCTCATCGCGCTCATCACCATCGTTGCGGCGATCGGCGGCGGCATCGCGCTCGCGAACTTCAAGCAGGAGCTGATCCCGTCCCTCTCGCTCCCCTCGGTCTATATCGTTACCAGCTACCCGGGCGCGTCGCCGGATGTCGTGAACACCGACGTATCGACCCCGATCGAGAGTGCGATCCAGGGCATCGAGAACCTCGACTCCACCACCGCGACCTCGAACACCTCGGCATCCACCGTCACGGCCTCCTTCGAGTACGGCACCGACATTGCCGCCTCCGAGCAGAAGGTGCAGCTCGCCCTCGACCGCATCTCGAGCACCCTCCCGAGCGGCGTCACGCCCCAGGTGATCACGTTCAGCCTCAGCGACTTCCCGGTCATCCAGCTCGCGGTCACCAGCGACCTCGACAAGCACACGCTCGCATCGAAGCTCTCCTCGCTCACCGTCACCAACCTCAAGCAGGTGGCAGGCGTCAGCGACGTCAGCCTGCTCGGCGCCGCCTCGCAGCGCGTGACGATCACCCCGGATGCCGACAAGCTCGCGGCGGACGGCCTCACCATCCAGTCGATCAAGACCGCGCTCGGCGCCAACGGCACGCTGCTGGCGAGCGGCTCGATCACCGAGGACTCGAAGACCCTCACCGTGCAGTCGGGCACGAAACTCACCTCGACCGCCGACCTTTCGGCCCTGCCGCTGCTCGGCGGCAAGCCGGCCGCGACGGCCCCCACCATCGGGGATGTCGCCACGGTCGCCGTCGTCGACGACCCCATCGCCGGCTACTCCACGGTCAACGGCAAGCCGTCGGTCTCGCTCAACATCACGAAGACCGCCGCGGGCAACACCGTCTCGGTGTCGAAGACGGTGCGCGACGACATCTCCACGCTCGAGAAGCAGCTCGGCGGCAACACCAAGTTCACCGTCGTCTCCGACCAGGCGCCGTCGATCACCACGTCGATCAACAGCCTCGCGACCGAGGGCCTGCTCGGGCTCGCCTTCGCCGTGATCATCATCTTCCTGTTCCTGTTCTCGGTGCGCTCGACCCTGGTCACGGCGATCTCGATCCCGGTGTCGGTGCTCCTCACCTTCATCGGCATGCTGGCCGCCGGGTACACGCTCAACATCATCACGCTGGCCGCCCTCACCATCGCCATCGGGCGCGTGGTGGATGACTCCATCGTCGTCATCGAGAACATCAAGAGACACATCGGCCTCGG
>JAODAT010000146.1 GCA_025463565.1 Microbacteriaceae bacterium | reverse complement strand
ACAGCCGGGTCGGGTTCTGGGTGAGCACGTAGTCGCGCACCACGTCGTCGTACTCGCCGCGCACGTAGATGCGCCAACCGCCGGCCACCTCGCGCAGTTCGAATCCGCGCTTCACGGTGCCGTTCTTGCCGTCGTAGTCCTCGACCAGGCGCTCGATCGACTGCCTGATCGCGGGGATCGGGGCGCCCAACGACGTTGCCAGGTTGACCAGCGTCTGGGGCTCGTCGGCAATCATCAGGATCGCCTCCAACGAGCGCTCGGTATCCAGCGGGTGAGGTCTCGACGAGCTCGACCCGCTTAACTCGCTCGACCCGCTTAACTCGCTCGACCCGCTTAACTCGTCAGTTTCCATAATCCGCTCCGAGCGACGCGAGACTTTCTTCCGACCAGTGTTCCGCCGTCCAGCGCAGCGTCAGTTCGCCGAGCGGCTCGAGCTGCTCGAAGGCGATATTCGCCCCGCGAAACAGCTCCAGGATGGCGAGAAAACGAGCGATGACCACGCCCTTCACCTCGACGCCTGCCACCAGCTGACGGAAGGTCATCGGCTCGCCGCGCCGCAGCAGCGCGACGACAAGGGCGGCCTGCTCCCGGATGCTGACCAGCGGCGCGTGCAAATGATCGAGCCCGACGGTCGGCAGCTCCCTCGGCGTCATCGCCAGCATTGCGAGTGCGGCGAAATCCTCGAGCGAGAGCGTCCAGACGAGTTCCGGAGTCGACTTGCGGTACTTCTCCTCCAGCCGCACCGAGCGGGCGTGCCGCGTCGACTCGTCGTCGAAGTGGCTCGAGAACCAGGTGGTGACTTCTTTGAACGCGCGGTACTGCAGCAGGCGCGCGAACAGCAGGTCTCGCGCCTCGAGCAGTGCGACGTCTTCGGCGTCGACCAGTTCACCCTGCGGCAGCAGCCCCGCGACCTTCAGGTCGAGCAGGGTCGCGGCGACACCGATGAACTCGCTCGCCTGGTCGAGCTCGTCCAAGGTGTCGAGGTCGTGCAGGTAGGAGATGAACTCACTCGTGACGACACTGAGCGACACCTCGGTGATGTCGAGTTCGTGCTTGGCGATCAGAGAGAGCAGCAGGTCGAATGGGCCATCGAAATTGCTGAGTCTCACCGAGAAGCCGACCGGCTCCTCGGTGGTGTCCACCAGGGTCACGCGACCGCGCCCCGCGAGATCAGTTCACGCGCCAGTTGGCGGTATGCCTCGGATGCCGAGTGGTCCGGCGCGAACTGGGTGATCGGGGCCCCGGCCACGCTGGCATCCGGAAACTTCACCGTGCGGCCGATGACGGTCTCGAACACCCGATCGCCGAAGGTCTCGACCACCCGCTCCAGCACCTCGCGCGAGTGGAGCGTGCGCGGATCGTACATGGTGGCGAGGATACCGTCCAGCTCGATCGCCGGGTTCAGCCGGTCCTTCACCTTGTCAATGGTCTCCACGAGCAGTGCGACACCGCGAAGGGCGAAGAACTCGCATTCGAGGGGAATGAGCACACCGTGGCTCGCGGTCAGTGCGTTTACTGTCAGAAGCCCGAGCGAGGGCTGGCAGTCGATGAGGATCACGTCGTACTCGTCGCTGACGTTCTTGAGCACGCGCGCCAGAATCTGCTCGCGCGCCACCTCGTTCACGAGGTGCACCTCCGCGGCCGAGAGGTCGATGTTCGCCGGAATGACATCGAGGTTCGGGGTGCTGGTGTGCTGGATCGCCTCGTGCGGATCTTTGACGGTGCCGAGCATGAGGTCGTAGATGTTGGGCACGTCGTGGGTCGGCACGCCGAGGCCCGCGGAGAGGGCGCCCTGCGGGTCGAAGTCGATCGCGAGAGTCTTACGGCCATACTCGGCGAGCGCGGCACCGAGGCTGATGGCGGTGGTCGTTTTGCCAACGCCACCCTTCTGGTTGCACAGGGCGATCACCCGGGCCGGACCATGGCTGGCCAGTGGGGCCGGCTGCGCAAATACGCTCTGCGGACGGTTCGTCGGCCCGTTCGGAGCGAGCTCGAACCCGTCGAGCTGCTCTGCCGATTCGTCACGCGTAGTTGTCATCCCGACATTCCCTTTCCGGTTCCCCAGAGTCTAACCGCGCCCAACGGATTCACCGGTTAGGCGGGTCGAGCTTGTCGAGACCTCACCGATGGGTTACACGCTGGTGAGGTCTCGACACCCGTCTCAGCGCGCTCTGGGATGCGCCGTCGTGTACATGTCCCTCAGCGTATCGGCGGTGACGAGCGTGTAGATCTGGGTGGTAGCCACGGACGAGTGCCCGAGCAGTTCCTGCACGACGCGCACATCCGCTCCGCCCGCGAGAAGGTGCGTCGCGAAGGAGTGGCGAAAGGTGTGCGGTGAGATCTCGATGCCCAGCTTCGCCTGCTCGGCCCGCGCCCGGATGATGAGCCAGGCGTTCTGACGTGACACCCGCTGGCCGCGGAGGCCGAGAAACAACGCCGGAGTCGACGTGCCGCGAGTGGCCAGCAGGGGTCGGGCCCGAACCAGGTACGCGTCGAGCGCGGTTCGCGCGAAACTGCCGAGCGGAACGATGCGCTGCTTGCCGCCCTTGCCAAACAGGCGCACGACATCCGCGCTGCCGCCCTCTGATCCGATCACGTCGTCGACGTTGAGATCCACCGCCTCCGAGATGCGGGCGCCGGTGGCGTACAGCAGTTCGAGCAGGGCGCGATCCCGCAGCGACTGGGTGTCGTCCCCGCCCGCGGCGTTCAGCACGGATTCCATCTGGTCGACGGTGATGGCCTTGGGCAGCCGGCTGGCGAGCTTCGGCGGTTTCGTGTCGACGGCCACATCCACGGCGACGAGCCCTTCGTCAAGCAGGAAGCGGTGGAAACTGCGCACCGAGGAGAGCATCCGCGCGGTCGATGACGCGGTGAGCGCACCCTCCTGTCGGGTGCGCAGCTCGACGGAGAAGGCGCTCACATCGGCCTGGGCGATCGCGCCGGGAGTACTGATTCCCCTGCCGGCGAGCAGGGCGAGGTACTGGCCGAGATCGCGGCGGTAGGCGGCCACGGTGTTCTGCGACAGGCCGCGCTCGATGGACACGTGCCGAAGGTAGCGGTCGACCGCTGTGTCGAGCTCAGACACGCGCCCGGGGCCATGGGGTGTTCGCATCCCCCAGCGTCGACCACTCGCGCGCTCTGCCTGCCTGAGCTGCCAAGGCCGCGATCATGAGGATCGAGTTACCTATCGTGCGCTCAAGGGCGGCCGTCACCACGTCGTCGAGCGGAACCCAGCGCTTCTCGATATCGAATTCCTCTTCGGTGCGCACGAACTCGTGCGGGGAGGCCGACAGCTCGCGGGCCAGATACACCCGGATCACCTCGTTGCTCCCGCCCGGCGACGAGTTGAAGTCGCTCAGCAGGTGCCATTGAGCGGCGACCAGGTCGACCTCCTCGGCCAGCTCGCGCTGGGCACCGACCAACGGATCCTCGCCGTGCTTGTCGAGCAGCCCGGCCGGAATCTCCCAGTCGCGCAACCCCACCGGGTGACGGTACTGCTTGATCAGCAGCACGCGCCCCTGGTCGTCCAGGGCGAGCACGGCCACCGCTCCGGTGTGATCCATGTACTCGCGGGTGATGCGGCCGTCGCCGTACTCGACGACATCGCGGCGAATGTTCCAGACCGCGCCGGTGAACACCGTCTCGCTCGACACAACGGTGACGGGAAAGGGGTCGTCCTCCAGCAGGTCGGTCACGCCTCGGAGACCTCGAACAGCCGGGACGCCTCCTGGCGCGCGAGTGCCGCCGCGATCAGTCCGCGGAACAACGGGTGCGCCCGGTTCGGTCGCGACCGCAGCTCGGGGTGCGCCTGGGTTCCGATGTAGTACGGGTGCACGTCGCGAGGCAGCTCCACGTACTCGACCAGGTGACCGTCGGGCGATGTGCCCGAGAACCAGAGCCCGGCATCCGCGATTTGGCTCCGATAGGAGTTGTTCACCTCGTAACGGTGACGGTGGCGTTCGGATGCCGTGGAGGCCCCGTAGACCTCCGCAGCGATCGATCCCTCGGCCAGGTCGGCCGGATACAGCCCCAGCCGCATCGTGCCACCCATGTCGCTGCCGGCGAGGATGTCCACCTGCTCCGCCATTGTCGCGATCACCGGAAATTCGGTCTCCGGGTCGAACTCGGACGACGACGCGCCCTCGAGCCCGGCCACGTTGCGGGCGTACTCGATCACCATGCACTGCAGGCCGAGGCACAGGCCGAGCGCGGGAATGCCGTTCTCCCTGGCAAACTTCAGCGCGCCGAGTTTGCCCTCGATGCCGCGCACCCCGAAACCGCCGGGCACGCAGATGCCATCGACGTCGGAGAGCAGCCGGGCCGCACCTTCGGGCGTCTCGCACTCGTCGGACGGGATCCAGCGGATCTTCACCTTGGTCTGCAGCGCGAAGCCGCCGGCGCGAAGGGCCTCGGTCACCGAGAGGTACGCGTCGGGCAGGTCGATGTACTTGCCGACCAGGCCGATCTCCACGTCGAACCTCGGCTCGTGCACGGCCTTCAGCAGGTCTGCCCAGCCATCCCACTGCACGTCACCGGCATCGACGCCGAAATGCTCGATGATGTAGGCGTCGAGCCCCTGGTCGTGGAGCATCGTCGGAATGTCGTAGATGCTGGGCACATCGATCGCATTCACGACCGCCTCGACATCCACGTCGCACATGAGCGCGATCTTGCGCGTCATCGTGTCGGGCACCGGGCGGTCAGAACGCAGCACGATCGCGTCGGGCTGGATGCCGATGGAGCGAAGCGCCGCCACCGAATGCTGGGTCGGCTTCGTCTTCTGCTCACCGGAGGCGTTGAGGTACGGCACGAGCGAGACGTGCACGAAGAAACAGTTGGAACGGCCGATCTCGTGACGCACCTGCCGCGCCGCCTCGAGGAACGGCTGCGACTCGATGTCGCCCACCGTGCCACCGACCTCGGTGATGATCACGTCGGGTCTCTGCCCATCTCCGTTGGCATCACCGCTGGCCTGCAACCGCATCCGGTGCTTGATCTCATCGGTGATGTGCGGAATCACCTGCACGGTGTCGCCGAGGTATTCGCCGCGACGCTCCTTGGCGATGACTGTCGAGTAGATCTGGCCGGTGGTGACATTCGCGGCCTGGTTGAGGTTGATGTCGAGGAAGCGCTCGTAGTGCCCGATGTCGAGGTCGGTCTCCGCGCCGTCGTCGGTGACGAATACCTCGCCGTGCTGGAACGGGTTCATCGTGCCGGGATCCACGTTCAGGTACGGGTCGAGTTTCTGCATCACGACCTTGAGACCGCGAGCCGTGAGGAGGTTACCGAGGGATGCTGCCGTGAGTCCTTTACCAAGACTCGAAACGACGCCGCCGGTGACGAAAATATGCTTTGTAACGCCCGCGCTCTGTTTTATCACCACGGGGTTCTAGCTTATCTCTTCGCGAGGCCTTAATTGTCTAGAGCGCGGGCCGTGTCGATCAGTTCGCGGGCGTGCGCGAGCCCGCTCTCGGAATCGCTCAGCCCGGAGAGCAGGCGCGCCATCTCCTGGATGCGCTCGTCACCGTGCAGCTGCTGCACGCTCGACGCTGTCACGTTGCCGTCACTGTCTTTGACCACTCGAAGATGGTTGGTGGCGAAGGCGGCCACCTGGGCGAGGTGGGTAACCACGATCACCTGGGCCGTGCGCGACAGCCGGGCGAGGCGTCGGCCGATCTCGATGGCGGATGCCCCGCCAACACCGGCGTCCACCTCGTCGAAGATGAAGGTGGGCACGGGATCACTCCCTGCGATCACCACCTCGATCGCCAGCATCACCCGCGACAGCTCACCGCCGGAGGCCCCACGGCCGAGCGGTCTCGGTTCAGCGCCGCTGTGCGGGGCGAGCAAAATCGACACCGCGTCTTTACCGCTGAGCGAGTACTCCTGGCGGTCGGTGACCTCGACCAGGATGCGCGCATCCTGCATGGCGAGGGCTTTGAGCTCGTTGGTAACCCGCTCCGAGAGCCGGATCGCGTAGCCGCGTCGCACGTCACTCAGTCGGCCCGCGAGATCGATCACTCGCGCACGATCGGCCTCGACCTCGGCCCGAAGCGAATCGATGCGGTCGGAGTCATTGTCGAGCTCCAGCAGCCGGGCACTGCCGGAGTCGAGGTAGTCGATCGCTTCGTCGAGCGATGGTCCGTATTTGCGTGCGATCACCGCGAGCTCGGCCCGCCGCTCCTGTACCGCGGCCAGCTCCCGCGCACCGTCCGCGTCCAGCCCGCTGAGATAGGACGCCAGCTGCACCGCCAGGTCGGAGACGATGAAACTCGCGTTCGCGATCGCCTCACCGATGCCGACCAGGGCCTGGTCGTGCTCAGAGACGCGCTCCAGTTGGCGGCGAGCAGTCTCCAGCAGCGCGAGCGCGTCACGCGCCTCGTCGGCATTGTCGGATGAGATGAGTTCGTGGGCCTGGGCCGCGGCAAGACGCAGGTCTTCGAGGTTGGTGAGCCGCTCGGCGCGTTCGGAGAGCTCGGCGTCTTCGCCCCGTCGTGGCGCAGCCTCTTCGATCTCGGTCATGGCCAGGCGGAGATCTGCCGCTTCGCGCGACCTCCTGTCGCGCTCCGCCACCAGGATGTCGAGCTCGCCCTGGTTGCCCTGCCAGCGACGGTAGGTGTCCTGGTAGTCGCCGAGCACGGTGGAGATCTCGGAGCCGGCGAACCGGTCGAGCGCCTCGCGCTGGGCGGTCGCCGAGCGCAGGCGCACCTGGTCGGATTGGCCGTGCACCACCACCAGCTGCTGGCCGATCTCGTTGAGCACGCTCACCGGCGTCGTTCGACCGCCGACGATCGCCCGACTGCGCCCCTCCCGAGAGATAGAGCGGCCGAGGATGAGCTCCCCGTCGTCCATGTCGCCACCGGCGTCGCGAACCCGGTCGGCAACGGCGCCGCTCGGGTCGATCTGCCAATGACCCTCGACCACAGCCGAACCGGCATCCTGCCTCAGCACCGAACTGTCAGACCTCTCGCCGAGCAGGAGCCCGAGCGCGGTCACGACCATCGTCTTGCCAGCGCCGGTCTCACCGGTCAGTGCGGTGAAGCCCGGGCCGAGGGGCAGACGCGCCTCGCCGATCACGCCGAGGTTGGAAATCGAGATCTCTTCGATCACTCGCGCACCTCAATCACTCGCGCATCTCGATCATTCGCGCATCTCGATCATTCGAACCTCGACCACGCGTTCGACCTTTCGCCCTCAGGGCCTCGCCAGCCGTTGGTCGGCAGGTTGAACTTGTTGACCAGGCGGTCGGTGAACGGCCCCTGGTGCAAACGTGCGAGACGCACCGGCTGGTTGGATTTGCGTACCACGACACGGGCGCCCGGCGCCAGGTCGTGGGTGCGTCGACCGTCGCACCAGAGAACACCGGTGCCCTGGGTTCGCGCCAGTACCTCGACCGCGAACACGGAACCCGGCCCGACCACCAGCGGGCGGCCGAAAAGGGCGTGCGGGCTGAGCGGAACCAGCAGCATCGCGTCGAGGTCGGGCCACAGCACGGGCCCACCCGCCGAGAACGAGTACGCGGTGGAGCCCGTGGGCGTTGCCATGACTACGCCGTCGCAGCCGAACGAGGAGACGGGCCGGCCGTCGACCTCGATGACGACTTCGAGCATCCGTTCGCGGCTTGCCTTCTCGACCGTCGCTTCGTTGAGCGCCCACGTCTCGTAGACGACCTCGCCCTTGATCTTCACCCGCACGGCAAGCGCAAGCCGTTCCTCGACCTCGTACTCCCGGTCGAGGGCACGCCGCACGGTGTTCGACAGGTCGTCGCGTTCGCTCTCCGCGAGGAATCCGACGTGACCGAGGTTGACACCGAGCAGCGGTGTCGCGGCACCGCGCACCATTTCGGCGGCTCGGAGGATGGTGCCGTCGCCGCCCAGCACGATCACGAGCTCCAGCTCGCCGATCGGCACCGATTCCGCAGGTGCGACGGACGCCATTAAATCGGGCGCCTTCGCCACGATGTCGGCATGTTCGTCGGCCTTCAGAACCGGCGTGACGCCCTCGGCGACAAGCTGTCGGCAGACGTCGACCGCCGCGACGAGGGAGTCCTCGCGACCGGTGTGCGAGACCACGAGCATATGGCGTGATGTCATGGGTACTCCTCGCTCGACAAGCATGATGGGGCGCGGAGAGTTTCCGCTCCCCCATTCTCCCTGATTCGACCGACGCTCGTCCCGCACCATGCACTCGGTGTGCCCCCGCGCGGGTTCGACCGTGTGAAGGAGGCGCCTAGCCGAGCACCCGGTCGGTCCATTCGGTCGGCGCCACCCCATCGGCAGCGCTCAGCCAGACCAGGAACTCGTGGTTGCCGGCCGTGCCGAGAATGGGCGACGGCATGAGACCGGCGGTCTTGAGCCCGAGATCCCAGGCCGCCCAGAGCACGGTCGACACTGCCTCTGTACGGAGTCCGGCATCCCTGACGATGCCTTCTTTCACCCCGGTACGGCCGACCTCGAACTGCGGCTTGATGAGGAGTACGTAGTCCGCGCCCAGGCCGGCGGTCGCAACAAGGGCGGGCAGAACTGTCGTGAGTGAAATGAACGACAGGTCGGCGACGACCAGCTCGGGTCGCACCTCGCGATGCGCGGCGCCGTCGAGCGACTCCGGAGTGAGGTCGCGCGCGTTAAAACCCTCGATGACGCTCACCCGCGGATCGATGGCGATGATTCGGTCGAGCTGGCCGTGACCCACGTCGAGCGCGGTGACCCGCGATGCACCACGCTCGAGCAGCACCTGCGTGAACCCACCGGTCGAGGCGCCGACATCCAGCGCTTCGCGGTCACGAACGGGTACCGCGAAGGTGTCGAGGGCCGCGAGTAGCTTGTGCGCGGCGCGGGAGACGTAGTGATCGATGGACCGCACCGCCAGCACCTGCTCATC
Source organism: Microbacteriaceae bacterium (assembly GCA_025463565.1). Taxonomy (GTDB): domain Bacteria; phylum Actinomycetota; class Actinomycetes; order Actinomycetales; family Microbacteriaceae; genus Lacisediminihabitans. The sequence goes on along the minus strand of JAODAT010000146.1, from coordinate 411 downwards.
CGAGACGCGAGCCGATGCCTTGATCACAGTCAGTCCGTCGACGGTGACGTTGCCATCGGCGATCAGCCGTGCCGCATGGGTGCGCGACCGGGCGATTCCGCGTTCCGACAGCGCCGCATCCAGCCGTATCTCAGGCAGGCGAGTCGCCGCCCTCGAGAGTGGACCGCAACTGGTCATGGATCTGGGTGAATGCCTCAGCGCGAGCGTCGAGTGGCTGATCCTCGATCACGCGAACGCGCGACAGCAGCTCATCGGTTCCCTGTTCGTCGACCATGCGTTAAAAACTACCCTCATACAGCGCGGGGTCGACCGTGAGCGAGTGGATGCCGATGTCGGCGCCCCAGATGGCCGCGGCTCCAGCGCGCACCAGGTCGATCGGCCGTGAGCCGGCCTTCTGCACGCTGACGCGCG
>JAODAT010000141.1 GCA_025463565.1 Microbacteriaceae bacterium | reverse complement strand
CGAGTGCCCCTCCACAGTTGGATTGGTGATCGCCGATTGCTCGATCGACCGTCACTCATCGCGTGGCCAAGAGAAGGCCGCGAGAGTTGCGCAATGAGAGACGTGCAATGTCTGTGATCGCCGCCCGCATTGACAAGCTGGGCGGATTGGCTTCGATGCGGGAACTAGTGCTGCAGGGGCTGGAACGCGACTGGGTGCAGATCGAGCACCGGTACGGGAAGATCGTGCGAATCAGGGACGGCTGGTACACCACGCCCCGGGCGCTCGCCGAGAATGAGTCAGCCGTCATACGGGCCTGGCGCTTCGGCGGCAAGCTGGCCTGCATCAGCGCGCTCGCCCACTACGGCCTCGCATCCGAACCGGCCTTGGTTCATGTCGCACTTCCAGGAAACGCGGTTCGGCGGCGCGACGGCGGCGACATGGTGGCGCACTGGTGTCGAGCCGACCCTGGCGGGGATCGCACGGTCGTCTCGCTCGGCTCGGCTGTGCGGCAGGCCAGCAGGTGCGGGCACGTGCTACGCGATAGCCTGTAATCCGTGTCAACGACTCAGAATCCTTTCGGCCAGGTGCTCATCGCACTCGTGACCCCGTTCACCGCTGACGGCGAAGTCGACTGGGCCGGCGTCGAGAAGCACATCGACCATGTCATTTCGAACGGGGCCGACGGCATCGTCGTCACGGGCACGACCGGCGAGACCTCCACTTTGACCGACGCCGAGAAGTTGAAACTCGTCGAGGTCGCCAAGTCGGTCTCGAGCGGCCGGGCGAAGATCATCACCGGCGGTGGCTCGAACGAGACCGCACACGCCATCGAGCTGTACAAGCACAGCGAGAAGGCCGGGGCCGACGGTGTCATGATCGTGACGCCGTACTACAACAAGCCGACCCAGGCCGGCGTGCTCACGCACTTCCGCATGATCGCTGACGCGACCGACCTGCCGGTGATCCTGTACGACATCCCCGGGCGTACAGGCATCCCGATCAAGTACGAGACCATCCTGCGCGCCGCGCAGCATCCCAACATCGTCGCCGTCAAAGACGCCAAGGGCGACTTCGCCGAGGTGAGCCGGGTGCTCAACCAGACCGACCTGCTCTACTTCTCCGGTGACGACACCAACATCCTGCCGCACCTCAGCATCGGGGCGACCGGCCTCATCGGCGTTACCGCGAACATTGCGCCCGCGCCGTACCGCGTGATCGTGGATGCCGTGAACAAGGGCGACCTGGCCACCGCGACGGCCGCGCACAAACAGCTCGAACCGCTGGTGCGCGCCGTCATGACCCACGTGCCCGGCACCGTCGCGGCCAAATACATCCTGCACGGCCTCGGCCGCATCCAGAGTCCGCGCGTGCGCCTGCCGCTCGTCGGACCGGAAGATGCCGAAGCCGCGACCATCGAAGACGACTTCGCCCTGGTCGGCACCATCCCCGGAGTGGACCTCTCCAACTTCCGCCCGGACCGCAATGCGGCAGCGGGCGGCGCCCTACCGAAAGTAGCCGGGACCACCCGATGACTCCAGCCGTGTACGAACCCCGCAAGCTCGCCCCAGGAACACTACGAATCATCCCGATCGGCGGTCTCGGCGAGATCGGCCGGAACATGACGAGCTACGAGATCGACGGCAAGATCCTCATCGTCGACTGCGGTGTGCTCTTCCCGGAGGAGAACCAGCCGGGCGTCGACCTGATCCTTCCCGACTTCGCGCCAATCCGCGAACGCCTCGACGACGTCATCGGGGTGGTGCTCACACACGGCCATGAAGACCACATCGGAGCCGTGCCGTACCTGCTGAAGCTGCGGCAGGACATCCCACTGATCGGCTCGACCCTCACCCTCGCTCTCGTCGAGGCGAAGCTCAAAGAGCACCGGATCACGCCATACACCCTCACAGTGAAGGAGGGCCAGACCGAGCAGCTCGGCCCGTTCGAGCTCGAATTCATCGCCGTCAACCACTCCATTCCCGACGCGCTCGCCGTCGCGATCAAGACCAAGGCCGGAGTCGTGCTGCACACCGGCGACTTCAAAATGGACCAGCTTCCCCTCGACGACCGCATCACCGACCTGCGCGCGTTCGCACGGCTCGGCGAGATCGGCGTCGACCTGTTCCTGCCGGATTCAACCAACGCCGACGTGCCCGGATTCACCGCGCCGGAGCGCGACATCGGACCGGTGCTCGCCGCCGTCATCGCCAAAGCACCGCGTCGGGTCATTGTCGCGAGCTTCTCCAGCCATGTGCACCGCGTGCAGCAGGTTCTGGATGCCGCCCACCAGAACGGCCGCCGGGTCGCCTTCATGGGCCGGTCGATGGTGCGAAACATGACCATCGCGGCCGACCTCGGGTACCTCAAGGTGCCTGATGGCGTGCTGATCGACGCCAAGAAGGCCGCAGATCTCCCCGACAACAAGATCGTCTACATGAGCACCGGATCACAGGGAGAGCCGATGGCGGTTCTCGCGCGGATGGCGAACCTCGAGCACCAGATCGAGGTGGGCAAGGGAGACACCGTCATCCTCGCGTCCAGCCTCATCCCGGGCAACGAGAACGCCGTCTACCGGATCATCGACGGCCTGACCAAGCTCGGCGCGAACGTCGTACACAAGGCGAACGCGAAGGTCCACGTCTCCGGTCACGCCGCCGCCGGCGAGCTGCTGTACGTGTACAACATCCTCAAGCCGAAGAATGTCCTGCCGGTGCACGGCGAGTACCGCCACCTGGTTGCCCAGCAGAAGATCGCGATGGAATCGGGCATCCCGGAGGAGAACACCATCCTCGCCGAGGATGGCACCGTGATCGACCTGCTC